>NZ_JBLKDA010000020.1:0-102051 GCF_047530215.1 Enterobacter sp. 01-M-03-SI-ECC | reverse complement strand
GGGATAACGCTTGCGTACTACGACCGAAAAACCCAGAGTGTGATCCGGATAGACTAAAAGTGTTACCTATGTTCCCGGTCTGATCTGTCACCTATGTATCCGGTCATACAGCAGCGCCACCGGGCAAAACATCGCACAATTATGTCTGAAACGGTTTGCTTGTGACGGCACAGGTGAGTTTGATGGTGTAACACCGCCGGGAATACGAGATTCCGTAGGCCGGGTAAGGCGCAGCCGCCACCCGGCAAAACACGGCTCAATTATTTCTGAAACGGATGCACCTCCCGCCAGTGGTCCGCAATCTGCTGGCGGGTACAGACCCACACCCGCTCGTGCTGCTGCACGTAATCCAGGAACCGCTGCAGCGCGCGAAAACGCCCCGGCCGCCCCAGCAGGCGGCAGTGCATGCCGATGGACATCATTTTCGGCGCGCGTTCCCCCTCCTCATACAGCACGTCAAAACTGTCTTTCAGATACGTATAAAACTGCTCGGCGGTGTTGAACCCCTGCGCGGTGGCGAAGCGCATGTCGTTCGCATCCAGCGTGTAGGGCACTATCAGGTGCGGTTTACGGGTGCCGTCGCTGCAGGCCACTTCCGTCCAGAAAGGCAGGTCGTCGCCATAGTAGTCGCTGTCGTAGTCGAAGCCGCCGTGCTCCACCACCAGCTGGCGGGTGTTGGGGCTGTCGCGGCCGGTGTACCAGCCCGTCGGCGGCTTGCCGAACAGGTCGGTCAGCACCTGCACCGCTTTATGCAGGTGTTCGCGCTCCTGGCTGATATCCATGCTCTGATAATGGATCCAGCGCCAGCCGTGGCTGACCACGTCGTAATCCGCCGCCCTGATTGCCTCGACGATCTCCGGGTGACGCGCCAGCGCCATCGCTACGCCGAAGACCGTCAGCGGCAGGCCGCGCTTCTGGAATTCATTGTGGATCCGCCAGAACCCGGCGCGGCTGCCGTACTCGTAGAGGGAGTCCATCGACATGTGTTTGTCCGGGTAGCTGGCCGCGCCGATGATGTCCGACAGGAACTGCTCGGAACCGGCATCGCCGTGCAGAACGTGGTTTTCCGCACCCTCTTCATAATTGAGCACAAACTGTACGGCGATGCGCGCCTGATTCGGCCAGCGCGCGTGCGGCGGGCTGCCCGCGTAGCCGCGCAGATCCCGCGGGTAATCCTGATCAAAAAGCCCCATTGCCACCCCCAAAAAATTAAAATGGATTCAGTGCCTGAAACTGCCCGCTTAACGGTTTGTTCTCCGGGAACGCCAAATCCCCGTGCTTGCTGGTCGACAGCCCCAGCGCCACCAGCGATTCCACCATCTTCACCGCCGCGCTGACGCCGTCGATCACCGGCACGCGCAGCTCGCGCGTTAGCTCCTGCGCCAGGGTCGCCATGCCGCCGCAGCCCAGCACGATGGCGCCGCAGCCGTCCTCTTTCAGCGCCTGGATACAGCGCGCGCGCACTTTTTCCTGCGCCTGACCGCTGCCGTCCTCCAGCGCCAGTACCGGAAGGTCGATGGCGTGCAGCGCCGCGCAGCGATCGTGAAAGCCGTACTGATGCAGCAGATGACGGGCAATAATCAGCGTGCGCGGCAGCGTGGTGACCACCGAAAAGCGCGTCGCCACCAGCGTCGCCATATGCATCGCGGCTTCGGCGATGCCGATAACCGGCCCCTGCGCCAGCTCGCGCGCCGCCAGCAGGCCCGGATCGCCAAAGCAGGCGATGACGTGACCGTCCACGCCCTGCTCCCTGCCTTTTTTGATCTGCTCCAGAACACCGACGGCGGCGATGGCCTCGTCAAAGTGGCCTTCTATAGACGGCACGCCCGCGGTTGGGCAGACGGCGATGATTTCGGTTCCCGGCGCAGCGATCGCGCGGGCCGCCGCGCCGATGGTTTCCGTCATCGCGATGCTGGTGTTGGGGTTGATCACTTGTATACGGACGGACATTACGACTCCTTGTGGCCGGCAAACAGCCGGGCAAAATCAGGCAGACACTCGCCCGCCCGCTCAAAGCAAAGGCTGGCAACAATATGTTCAAAATGGTGCATGAGGGCATCGCTTAATGGCTCAAGCGCCTTCTGGCGCAGCAGATCCACCAGCTGTTCGTGATCGTTGCAGCGGCAGCCCTGCCGCCAGGGCGCGCCCCAGGTGGCAATCACCAGCGACGAGCGCTGGCTCAGGCCGGTCACCATCTCGGTGAGCACCTGGTTGCCGGAGATGGCCTGCAGCTGAATATGAAAACTGGCGGAGTGGCGGATCGCCGCCGGGCCGTCGTACGCCTCGTGCGCCTGCTGCTCCTGGCGAATAATGGCCTCCAGCGCGGCAAGGTGCGGCGGCTGGCAGTGGGCCAGCACGTCCGGCAGGTTGGCGACCTCCAGCAGGGCGCGGGTGCGGAAGATGTGCCGCGCCTCTTCTACCGTCGGGCTGGCGACGTGTGCACCACGCCTGGGCGATAAGGTGACCATTTGCACTGCGGCGAGTCGTTGAAGCACCTTGCGGATGCCCGTGCGGCTCACGCCAAAGACCTCGGCCAGCGCCTCTTCCGGCAGTTTGCTCCCCGGCAGCAGCTGATGTTCGACAATCGCGGTCATCAGCGCCTGAAAGATCGATTCGTCTTTGTCATGCAGGTCTGGCGCGGTCTGCAGGGCATTTAGGTTGTTCATTTAACACTCCATATTTAACTTCGCGTTATCGAATCGTATACATAAAAATAAAATATTGCATACAAGATTTATTATTTTGGCCTGGATCCTGCAACCCCCTCTGCACGCCCACTCAAGGGGTTTTCATTCACAGGAGCAGGTTTCATGCCAAACAGTCAAAACGCGCAGCAGGGTACGGCCGCTGATTCCGATGCGGCTTACAGCCCACGTCTTTGCAATGAGGATCTGGCACCGACGCGTGACCAGAACTGGAGCTGGTACAACATCTTTTCGTTCTGGATGTCGGACGTGCACAGCATGGGAGGATATGTTGTCGCCGCGAGCTTCTTTACGCTCGGGCTGGCAAGCTGGCAGGTCCTGCTCTGCCTGCTGGTGGGGATTTGCATCGTGCAGCTATGCGCCAACCTGGTGGCAAAACCGAGCCAGATGGCGGGCGTGCCCTATGCGGTGATCAGCCGTCAGGCGTTTGGCGTCTTCGGCGCCAATATTCCGGCGGTGATCCGCGGGCTGATTGCCTTCGCGTGGTACGGCATCCAGACCTATCTGGCCGCCAACGCCCTGATGCTGGTGGCGCTGAAGTTCTGGCCGTCACTCTCTTCGCTCACCACCGGCGCGTTCCTCGGCCTGTCGCATCTGGGCTGGATCTGCTTTGCCATTATGTGGGTTCTGCAGGCGATGGTCTTCTGGCACGGCATGAGCGCCATCAAGCGCTTTATTGATATCGCCGGTCCGGCGGTCTACGTGGTGATGCTGGCCCTCGCAGGCTGGATTGTATACAAGACCGGTTTCGACGGCATCTCCTTTACCCTCGCCAGCAAATCCCTGAGCGTGGGCGAGCAGACCTGGCAGATGATCACCGCGACCGCGCTGGTGGTCTCCTACTTCTCCGGCCCGCTGCTCAACTTTGGCGACTTCTCCCGCTACGGCAAAAGCATGGGGGAGATCCGCCGCGGCAACCGCTGGGGGCTGCCGTTTAACTTCCTGCTGTTCTCCATCGTCACCGTGGTGATTGTCTCCGGCACGCAGTCGCTGTTTGGCCGCATGATCACCGACCCTATCGAAACCGTCAGCCGCGTGGGTAACGATCTGGCGGTGGCGATTGGCCTGCTGACGATGATCACCGCCACCATCGGGATTAACATTGTGGCGAACTTCGTCTCACCGGCCTTTGATTTCTCTAACTGCTCGCCGCAGAAAATCAGCTTCCGCACCGGGGGGATGATTGCCGCCGTCGGCTCGATCCTGCTCACCCCGTGGAACCTGTTCAACTCGCCGGAGCTTATCCACTACACCCTGGACGTGCTCGGGGCATTTATCGGCCCGCTGTTCGGCATTCTGATTGCCGATTTCTACCTGATTAAGCGCGGCAAGGTGTCGGTGGACGATCTGTTCGACGACACGCCGAAGGGCAAATACTGGTATCGCAACGGCTTTAACCCAAAAGCCATCGGCGCGCTGATCCCCTCCGTTGCCGTGGGCCTGGTCATTAGCTTTATCCCGGCCCTGCATGAGGTGGCAAACTTCAGCTGGTTCATCGGCGTCTTCCTCGGCGGCGTGACCTACCGCTGGCTGGCGCGGGAAGATCGCGAGACGGCAGGTGCGACGACGTTCAGCTCCCGCGTAGCGACGCAAAAAGAGTAACCCTCCCCCTCGGGCCGCAGCGTAACTGCGGCCCGTTCATTCTGGCACCGTTCTTGCTGAGCCTTCTTACCCCGCTACGCAAACACCAAGGCAGGAACCATGATGGAATACCAGACTGCGATACGCGGTGCATTTTTTGACATTGCCCAGGTCTGCGACAGCGCGGACGCGATCGCCGAACACGCGCGCTACCTTGAGGACGGGCTGCTGTTTATCCAGAACGGCACCATTCTGGCGCACATGCCGTGGCAGGAGGGCGAGCAGTATCTTGACCCTCACAAGGGCTACACCGATATGCGCGGCAGGCTCCTGCTGCCCGGTTTTATCGATACCCACGTCCATTACCCGCAGACGGAGATGATCGGCGCCTTTGGCGAGCAGCTGCTGGAGTGGCTGACCACCTACACCTTTCCGGTGGAGAGCCAGTTTGCCGATGAGGCCTACGCGACAGAGATCGCCGAATTTTTCATTAACCAGCTGGTGAGCAACGGCACCACCACCGCGCTGGTGTTCTGCACGCTGCATCCGGAATCGGTCGAGGCGCTGTTTGCAGAGGCGCTGCGCCTTAACATGCGCCTTATCGCCGGAAAGGTGATGATGGACAGACACGCGCCGGACTACCTGAGCGAAGACGCGAAGCAGAGCTACCGGCAGACGCGGGCGCTGATCCAGCGCTGGCATCATCGCGGGCGTCTGGGATACGCCATTACACCGCGCTTTGCCCCGACGTCATCCCCCGAGCTGCTTGCCGCGGTCAGCCTGCTCAGAGAGGAGTTTCCGGATACCTGGCTGCAGACCCACCTGAGCGAAAACCCCAACGAAGTGGCCTGGGTGAGCGACCTCTGGCCGGAGCACGAGCGCTATCTGGACGTGTATCACCACTACGGCCTGACCGGCGAGCGCAGCATGTTTGCCCACGCGATCCATCTTCACCACAGCGAGTGGCAGTGCCTGCATGATACCGGCTCGGCGGTGGCGTTTTGCCCCACTTCTAACCTGTTCCTCGGCAGCGGGCTGTTTCGCCTGCCCGCCTGCTGGCAGCACAGGGTGCGGATGGGCATCGGCACCGACGTCGGGGCGGGCACCACCTTCAGCATGCTGCGCACGCTGGGGGAAGCCTACAAGGTCGGCCAGCTTCAGAGCTACCGCCTGCGCGCCAGCGAGGCGTTTTATCACGCCACGCTGGGCGGCGCGCACGCCCTCCGCCTGGACGATAAGATTGGCAACTTCACGCCCGGCAAAGAGGCGGATTTCGTCGTCATCGACCCGGACGTGACGCCGCTGCAGCGCCTGCGCAATCGCCGCTGCCAGGATATCTACGAGCAGCTTTTTGTGCTGATGACCCTCGGTGACGAGCGCAACATCAGCGAAACCTGGGTCAACGGCGAGCGGGTGTGGTCAACTGCCCCGGTAGGTTGACCACCCGCCGGGCGCAATCACAAACGGCAGATGAAAGTGCTCGTCTGCCGCTCCTCCCGTCACAAAATCAATCTGCGCGCAGGGATAGATCGTGTCGCGGCCACTGTTGCTAAACCATTGGCCGATCTCCGCCACCAGCCGGTAGCGGCCTTTTGGCAGAGCGGGCACGAAGGCGGCAATGCGCCCCTGCGCGTTGGTGACGCCCGTGGCCAGCGTGTTCCCGTCCTGCTGCAGGTGAACCGTCACGCCCTCTGCGGGCTTGCCCGTCGAAATATCAAGAATATGGGTGCTGAGCGTGCTCATTCGCCAATCACTCCTTCCAGCCTTAGCAGCGTGATGTCCCGCAGCTGTTCCAGCGCGGCGTGTACCTCCTGCGCATCGCTGTTCTCCAGCCGCGCGTGCAGGGCCTGTAAAATCTCCTCGCCGCTGCGCCCCTTCGCGCGGATCAAAAAGACGCGTCCGAAGCGGGCCTCGTAGCGGGCATTGCCCTCACGCAGCGCCCGGGCAAGGGCAGCATCGCGATCGTTCACCGCCCCCTGCTCCTGGCGCGACAGCGCCGCCTCCGCCTGTGAGCCCGTTGGCTTTTCTCCGATGCGCGGATGGGCGCTCAATGCTTGCGTTAATGCCGCGTTGTCCCAGGTTTGCGTCAGCGATTTTGCCGTACTGAACAATTCGTCCCGGCTGGCGTAAGGCCGCCCGCGAACCAGCGCATCGGCCCAGTCGGGTAGCGCCACGCAGGGGTGAACCAGCGCGAACGCCTTTTCGTGGGAAAGATGATTGAAGTCGTGCAGTCCGATCATAGCGTCTCCTTTATTGTCCTTCTCCGGGGTATTGCACAAACCACGCCACTCTGAGCGAGGACGTGAAACAGTCGATTCCGCATAGCTCAACGGGAAATTTTTGATTCAAGAAAAGGCACGCTCACGGCGTTTTCGCACCTTAGCAGTGCAAACGCCTGCCCCACAATGCCGTTTTCGCCACTCTGCAGCCTGGTACGCAAATTGCTGAATGTCTTTACACCCTGCAAAAGGAGAGAAGCATGAGAGCAATCGTTATTGGCGCGGGTATTGGCGGCCTGAGCGCCGCCGTCGCGCTGAAGAAAGCGGGCATCGACTGTACCGTATTTGAAGCCGTGAAGGAGATCAGGCCCGTCGGGGCAGCCATCTCCATCTGGCCGAACGGCGTGAAGTGCATGCAGCACCTCGGCATGGGCGACATCATCGAGACCTACGGCGGCCCGATGCGTTTTATGGCCTACAAGGATTACCGGCGCGGCGAGACCCTGACCCGCTTTAGCCTTGCCCCGCTGGTCGAACGCACCGGCGGGCGTCCCTGCCCCGTCTCGCGCGCCGAGCTTCAGCGCGAAATGCTGGACTTCTGGGGCCGCGACAGGGTGCAGTTTGGCAAGCGCGTCGAACGCGTCCGTGAAGACGACGCGGGCGTGAGCGTCACCTTTACCGACGGCACCACGGCAACCGGCGATTTCCTGATTGCCGCCGACGGCAGCCACTCTGCGGTTCGCCCGTACGTGCTGGGGTACACGCCGGAGCGCCGCTACGCCGGGTACGTGAACTGGAACGGGCTGGTGAAGATTGATGAAGAGATCGCCCCGGCGCACCAGTGGACCACCTTCGTTGGCGAAGGCAAACGCGTGTCGCTGATGCCGGTTTCCGGCGGTCGCTTCTATTTCTTTTTTGACGTGCCGCTCCCCGCCGGTCTGGCGGAAGATCGCACCACCCTGCGCGCCGATCTCACGGGCTACTTCCGCGGCTGGGCCCCGCCGGTGCAAAAGCTTATCGCGGCGCTCGACCCCGACACCACCAACCGGATTGAGATCCACGACATCGAACCGTTCGACACCCTGGTACGCGGCAACGTCGCGCTATTGGGGGATGCCGGGCACAGCACCACGCCGGATATCGGTCAGGGCGGCTGCGCGGCGATGGAAGATGCCGTGGTGCTGGGCGAATGCCTGCGTGAAAACCACAGCATCACGCTGGCGCTGCGGCAGTACGAAGCGCTGCGCTGCGACCGGGTGCGCGACCTGGTGCTGAAGGCGCGCAAGCGCTGCGACGTCACCCACGGGAAAGACATGGCGTTGACCCAGGCCTGGTATCAGGAGCTGAAAGAGGAGACCGGGGAGCGCATCATTAACGGTCTGTGCGAGACCATTCAGGGCGGCCCGTTAGGCTGAACGTAAGAGGGACAACGATGAAAAGAGAACCGACTCCACCCGCCCACTGCACGTTTGAGCCAGAGGACTGGCTGCGCCTGGCGAAATGCTGGCATCCGGTCGCCCGCGCCTGCGACGTCGGCCCGGCGCCGGTCAAGGCGACCCTGCTGGACGAACCGCTGGTGATTTACCGGATTAATGACCAGGTCGTGGTCGCCCGTGACGTCTGCCCGCACCGCGGCGTGCCGCTGACGCTCGGCTTTCATGACGAGCACGGGATTATCTGCCCTTACCACGGCTTACGTTTCGGAGAGGACGGGCGCTGCAACCGAATCCCCTCCAGCCCCGACCAGCCCGTGCCGGCGAAGCTGAACCTGATTAACTACGCCGTAGAGGAACGCTTTGGCCTGATCTGGACCTGCCTGGCCTTTGACCCGGAAAATCCCGTGCCGCTGCCCACCATGCCGCACTGGGATGATGACGGATTTCAGCAGATCAACTGCCCGGCGTTTGAGGTGAACGGCTTCGCCGGGCGTCAGGTGGAAGGGTTTCTGGACGTGGCGCACTTCGCCTGGATCCATACCGATACCTTTGCGGATCCGGATAACCCGCTGGTGCCCCACTATCAGCCGCAGGAGACGCCGTTTGGGTTTGTAGCCGATTACTGGAGTTCCGTCAGCAACTATCCCGCCAGTTCACCCGTGCAGGCGCCGGAAGGCTTCCAGTGGCTGCGCCATTTTGAAATGCATCTGCCGTTTACCGCCACCCTGACGATCCATTTCCCGGGGGAATCCCGGCTGGTGATTATGAACGCCGCGTCGCCGGTGTCCTCGCGGGTAACCCGAATGTTCGCCCCTATCGCCCGCAACTTTGATCTGCATATTCCGGTAGAGGACGTGCATGCCTTCAATCTGCGGATTTTTGAAGAGGATCGCCTGATGGTCGAAACCCAGCGTCCGGAAAGCCTGCCGCTGGATCTGACGCTGGAGGCCCATATTCCCGCGGATAAAAGCTCGATTGCCTACCGTCGGGGGCTGAAAAAAATGGGCTTTGGCGAATTTTTCCTGGTATGACGGAGGCC
Organism: Enterobacter sp. 01-M-03-SI-ECC; assembly: GCF_047530215.1. NCBI lineage: Bacteria > Pseudomonadati > Pseudomonadota > Gammaproteobacteria > Enterobacterales > Enterobacteriaceae > Enterobacter > Enterobacter sp. 01-M-03-SI-ECC. The sequence continues at coordinate 93,071 of NZ_JBLKDA010000020.1, read as the reverse complement.
GATATGCAGAGCGTAATTGTTGACGGGCTGTGGCGCGAGGGCGACAGGAGCCTCGCCGTCAGGCTGGTGGCTGAAAACGGTGAAACCCTGCCGCGGTGGCAGCCGGGGGCACATATTGACGTGCATCTGCCCTGCGGCGTGGTGCGCCAGTATTCCCTGACCGGGGCATGTGAGGACGACGGGTATCTTATCTGCGTGGGGCGGGAAACCGCCTCGCGCGGCGGGTCGCGCTACGTTCACGAGACGCTGCGGCCCGGGCAGAAGCTGACAATCTCGGCCCCGCGCAATTTGTTCCCGCTTCAGCAGGCAGAGCGTGTGCTGCTGCTGGCGGCGGGGATCGGCATCACGCCGCTGTACGCCATGGCCCTGCAGCTGAAGGCTGCCGGAACGCCGTTTACGCTGCACTACTACGTTAAACACCGGGAAAGCGCGGCGTTTGTTCGGGAACTTTCACAGTTCGGTGAGTGCACTATTCATACCGACAGCCCGCGCGCCGCGCTGGCAGAGCATCTTCCGATAGCGCAGGCGGGGCTTCACGCCTGGGTCTGCGGCCCGGCGGGCTTTATGGAAAAAGCGCGCGAGCTGGCAACCGCGAAAGGGTGGGATGATGCCCAGCTTCACAGCGAGGCGTTTCAGCCCGTGGCCCCGGTCACAAGCGGCGTCGCGGGCGAGATCTTTATGGTCAAACTGGCCTCTACCGGGGACCGCTGGCCTGTCCCTGCGGATAAAACCATCGCCCAGGTCCTGCTGGAAAATGGCGTGGCGGTTCCGCTCTCCTGCGAGATGGGGATCTGCGGGGCCTGCCTGACGCCGGTGATTGACGGCGTGGTGGATCACCGGGATAGCGTACAGTCTGAGGCGGAAAAAAACGCGCCGGAGCAGCAGGTGGCGCTGTGCTGTTCGCGGAGCCATTCCGGGGAGCTGGCGATCGGGCTGTAGAGTGAAAAATCCTGCGATAGCCCTATCGCAGGGTTATCGTTGAGCATTTGTGAACACCTCAGTCGGCGCGTGAATCTTTCACAGGTCGTTAACGTTTGGTGCCTCTCGCCAGGGGGATTTCTGCAGCAAATCTCTGCACGAGATCAATTATTGAACGTCAATCCTTCCAGCGGAATTTGTTTAACCCCACCCTTTCGCGTCAAATTAAACCATTTAAATACGCATATTTAACAAATAAATAACCAAAAAATCACAACCCAAAAACAAACATCGTGCTCTTGATTCTTTTTTTGATTAATCGTGCTGTTTTTTTTTAACCAATTGCCTCACTGAGAAAGCGAAAATTCCTATATGAATGCGTAAAATTCCTGGTTCATTTCAAGAACAAAAAACCACCAATTAAGACAATTCTCATATAAAATAGCCATTTAGCCATTTCTCATCGTCTAAGAAAATCCAGGAATATACAGATATTTATTTGTGGACACATTTAGAAATTAAAGTTGTCACATTTTTACGCTAGCCATAATATAACGACATCACAGGACAACAGGGTAAATAACAACAAGGAAATAAATCGGCATATGCCATCGCAGAAATATGAAAAAGTATGCTGTATGAGTTGTCATTATCATTGCGAGCTTAGACCACAGCCCACGATAAAGATGATAAATTGCATTGAAAATCAATACTGCTTATGGCCCGACAAAAATACGTATTTGAAGACAGGGATTAAGCTTGCCCTCGTGAATACGCATTATAATTTTGTTCATGCCGGGTTCATTTTCGTTGATTTTTCTCGCTATAACGTCAGATTGTTTACTAACAGTAAGTGGATTGAGTACCTGACTCAATCAGGATTACGATTAATACTCATCTCTGACAGATCAATGCAACCGCTGGCCTTGTACTGGAAAAAGCGTTGTCAGGAGATATTTTCCGTTATTAGCACCAGCGATACCAAAGCTGAAATAGAAAAGAAAATAAACGTTTCTTTTCTCGGGCATCGGGATGAGCGCTCACATCGTAAAAGGCTCAATGATAAAGAGGTGCGTGTTTTAGATCTTATGCTCGCCGAGAAAAGCGTTAAAGAAATAGCAAAAACATTGTCAGAGACTGAAAGGAAAGTCTACGCAATAAGACTCAGCCTGCAAAATAAGATGGGAGGCAGAGGGAGATTAAATACCATAATCTCCGGATAGAAAGTAAACATCGCAGTAACTCCATTAATGGAACTAACTTTATACTTTTAGGAAAATGAAAATGAACAAAATCGTATTAGCGGGTATTGTGGCAGCTGCTCTTATTTCTTCCAATGCAATGGCTGATATTACAGCCTCTGCCACTGCAAGCTGGGATGCGAGCGCAACCAAAGACACCACCAGCGCACTGGTTGTTACCCCTCTTAAATCGCTGACATTCCAGTATGCAGAGGGAATTAAAGCGTTTAACACTCAAAAAGGCGCATTTGATATCACCATCGAAGGCCAGTCCGGCGCGACTGACTTCATGCTGACCTCTCAGATCGTGAGCAACACCCTGAGCCGCACCACTGATGCCTCCACTCTGGATGTTGGCGTGAACTGGAACGGCAACGCGCTGAGCAAAACGGCTCCGGTCACCATGATCGACACGGCAAACAACATTTCCGCCGGTCTGGATGCACTGGCGGTGAGCACCGCGTACGCCGGTAGCGACCGTACCAGCGCCCAGGGCAACTTCGATTTCAACATCGAATCAGCCACCTCTGACGGCAGCACCACCGCTCAGTTTAGCGATCTGACAGACGGTTACTGGAGCGGCGACGTTCGCGTGCAGTTTACCGCAGTCTGGACCGTTTAATTCCCGGATTGTAAACCCCCGGGCATCTGCAGGAGGCTTCGGCCTCCTGATAAGGACACACTTATGAAGCTCAATCCCCTGCTGATCTCACTCCCTTTGCTGGCTCTATCACTCTCCACCCAGGCGATTAATGTCGGTGACGTCACTGCCATTATGGGGCCTGAATCAACAAGTTTGTCGAAGGAAATAGCCAATACCACGGATACTGCTCGTTACGTTAGCGTGAGCGTAGAACGCCTTTCCTCTCCCATGGCGGATGGAACTATTATACCGCTCGAGACGAAATCAGAATTATTATCCACGCCTGCAAGTTTAATTTTACCCGGACATGCCAAAGAGAACTTTCGGTTCTTTTACAAAGGGCCGCAAGATGATAAAGAGCGTTATTATCGGATATCCTGGACTGATGAACCGGTAACCGAATTTGGCGCAAGTAAAAATAGAAAACAGGGTGAGGCCACCACCTCAGCCATTATCGGTACAATTCTGGTGGTAGCGCCTCGCAATGAGAAGTTTGATTACCGCCGTAGTAATGACACCGTCACCAATACAGGAAATGCCTCTTTTCGTGTTATTTCCTACGGACCGTGCAGGGACAAAACCAAAGATACCGGACAGGGTTGCCGGGAGCGCTATTACCTGATGCCCGGTGTTAGCGTAAAAATAAAACACACCGACCTCACCAACAAAAAGACACGCATTGGGATCTGGCATGGTGAGACCTATATTAATGTAAACTGAGAACCATTATGGATAATCTGGATTATGTCAAAGGGACGTTGCTTGCTGGATTATTGCTGTCGATAAACCATGGTTGGGCCGCCAGTTCTGCAATGCCCCTTCGCGTCAGCAATTATGTTATCCCTCCCGTATTCGCCAATGCATTATATCAAGGTATGACCGTCCCTGTTTTTATCCGCTATGAAGGTGACTACAGCACTCAGCGCAGCCAGCAAAAAATCGCGGATGCCATTTTGACGGTTAAGGATAATGAATTTCGCGTTACCCAAATTACCCTGAGCGAGTTACCGAACCGTACCGAGCTGTCACCGCAAATCAAATCACTCCTGGCGGGTTTACAGGATAAGAGCATTGGAGACGGTCAGCGCGTCTATATCAGTAAAGATGCGTCGCTGTCCCTTGACACCCGCTCCTTTTATCTTGAACTGACCGTTAATCGGGATGCAATGCAGGCGGCTATTTTACCGCGCACCAATATGCTCGGCGAATCCTCTGCCCAGCAGCTTTCAAGCGTGCTGAATTATTCCATTGGAAGCTACTACAACAAATACGAAAAAAATGACAACGCCAGCAGCTATCTTACGCTCGATAATACCTGGGCACTGCGCGAACACCATCTGAACATCAACGGTTCCGTATATGGTATTGGCACCGGCAATCAGCATGGCGAGCTGTATCGGACCATGTATGAACGGGATTATCAGGGCCGTCGTGTGGCAATGGGGATGGTCGATACCTGGAACCTACAGTCCATCGCCAGCATGAGCGCTCTCAACTCCAGCCGCATTTACGGCATGAGCTACGGCAACAAAAGCAGCTCACAGATTGATGACAACACCCTTGCCCTGGTGCCGGTCACGGTATTCCTGCCAGCCGCCGGGGAGGTTCACGTCTATCGCGACGGCAAACTGCTCAGTATTCAAAACTTCTCCATGGGGAGCTATGAGCTTGATACCTCGCGCCTGCCATTTGGCATTTATAACGTTGACGTTCAGGTCGTGGTGAATGGCCGCGAAGTCAGTCGTCGCACGGCAAATATCAACAAAACCTTTGCCCGGAAATCCAGCGTCACCGGCGATTTGTCGTGGCAGATGTTTGGCGGTGCCCTTGAATACAACAAGATGGATTATCGCCGTCACGGTAACGTTAACTATGGCGAAAAAGAGACATGGATTGCCGGAGTGGCCGCTTCGACAAGCCAGCCCTGGCTTTCGGGTGTAAACCTGAAAACCACGCTGTATGGTTTTGACAGTAACGCCGTGAACGAAACCGAAGCGAATGCTATCTTTAACAACGCCTTTAGCGTTAACCAGCAGGTGCTGCTGGGGAATGACGGCAGCTGGCAGAGCATCTCTACGCTCAATCTCAGCATTCCTGAAGGCTACGGTAACCTATGGGGCTCTCGTCAGTTCAGCCACATCGGCAACCAATTACCTCTCCAGCAAAGCGACTACATGACTATTGGCGCGACGGCCAATATGCGCAAAGCCGCCCCCTTTCTCGGCACGCTGACGGTGAGCCGCACCAACAATAAATACACGGGCAGCACCTATACCAACGTCGATTATAATCAGTCGCTTTTTTCTAATCGCTACGCGACCGTTTCGCTGCGTGCAGGCGTTCAGAACTACCAGTACGAAAACAACGAAAATCTACGCGATAAGTATATCAATATCGACGTATCGATCCCCTTCTCTACCTGGTTCAGCGCTGGCGTTTCAAGTCAGAACGGCAACATGCTGGCGAATGCCACCGTGCGTAAACGCTTCGATGACAGCGTAATTACTCAGGCGGGCGCGTCGCTCTCGAAACGGATTAAACAAGGCAACGATGATAACAGCTACCGATCCGATGACTATGCGGCGAACGGTTTCCTCAGCTACGACACCAAATATAACGCGGGTACGGTATCAATGACCCGTACCGCGCAGAACAGCTCAAACTACAGCCTTAGCTCTCAGGGAAGCGTTGCCTGGACGCAGAAAGATCTGTACGTCGGTAAAGGTACCCAGACAGCAGGTTTGGTCGTCAACACCAACTTCAGCGAACAGGGGCGAATGACCGCACAGATAAACGGCCAAAACTACCCGCTAACGGGTAAGAGTAATTTCATCAGCCTGCCTCCGTACGCGGAATACAGGGTGGAGTTAATGAACGACAAAAATGCGGAAGACAGCGTGGATATTGTCAGCGGTCGCCGCAGCAAAGTCGTGCTTTATCCCGGCAACGTCAGCGTGCTCAACCCGGAAATTAAACAACTCATCACCGTATTTGGCCGCGTGAAAGACGGCCGTGGAGGCTATTACGCCAATACGGATATTCATAACCACATCGGTAAAACCCGCACTGACGAACGCGGCGAGTTCGCCATGGATGTCGACAAGCGCTATCCGGTCATCACGCTGATGGATAAAGCTGGCGGCATCTGCGAAGCGGACCTGGATTTAAATGAGGCCAAAGGCGCCGTATGGCTGGGGGATATCCCATGCGAAATCCAACAACAAACGGCATCACGGACAGGAGACGTTGAAAATGTTTACTAAAGCGCAGAGCGTATTGCTGATGGTGGGCGGGTTGCTCGCCACTCCCGCGCTGGCCCTGACCGCCAGCAGCAGCGGAAGCGGCAGCAATACCTATTTGTTTATCGACAACGCCGTCGATAACGAATACTTCATCACGTCTGGTTCACTCTCACCTCGCTTTAGCGGAGCCAACGTCTGGACGAAATACAAAACGAATCAGCGCAGCCTGGGGTATATGGGTAACTCGGGCTGGAGCTACACCAACCGCTATTTTGACGTGTGGATCGATAACTCACCGATTACTCAGCCGTTTCTCGGTATTCGCTGTATGACCACCGGCGCGAATTGCCCGGCATCAGGCTATATCGCCCCGGACGTTCTGGATAAAAATGGTTTTTATCATGCGATGTCCGGAAGCAGCGTGGAAAATGGCAGCTACGGCGCAGGGACGCTAAGCCCGGCTGCGTATGAGTATTTCCGTAGTCAACCGGTGGGCGCCACCGATACTTTTCAGTTCAACCTGTGCTACATGAATGCCAGGACTGACTACGACTTTGCCTCCGGCGAGCGCTGTAAAGATCTCGCCACCGGCGGCACGTGGCGCTACTACACCATGAGCTTTGAAAAAGTCGGTCACCTAACGCTGAACAGCACCGGAGCAATGGCTGAGATTTGGGTCGCCAGCGACGGCACGCCGAGCGTGAATATGGGTTCTGATTTGTGTCAGGTAGGGGTGGTATCGAACAGCACCGGGCTGATATGTAAAATGGTCTCTTACAACCTGCAGCAAACCAAAACCGTGACCACCTCGCTCGATTTCCAGATGGTTATCGACACGGCGATGCTCGGGTTCTCTCCTGCATCGGCTGATGTGAAATACAGCGGGGACGGTAAGACCTGGACCAACTTCGGAACGTCCAGCACCTATACAAAAGTGTTCAGCACGACCGGGGAGTATGTGTACGTGTTCCTGTCGAACGCGTTTTTCAAAAAAGCACTTGCTGCCGGGACCGACCTGACCAACAAGGATTCGCTGTTCACCTTCTACTTCGACAACTCGGTGACACCGCAATCCGGCTATTACCAGTTCACACCCTCGACGCTTATCAACATCACCCCTCGTGAATATGGCATCAGCATTGTTTCCAGCGATGGGAACGCCGATCCCAAAGCCTCCGGGAAGATTGGCAGTGACGAGCCGATCGCCTTCGAGTACAAGGTGACTACCTCTGCGGCACGTCAGGCTGACAGCATTACCGCGCAGGTTGTCGGCGATTCAACCTCGCTGAACGGCGTGCCGTACTGCCTGTTTACCTCTGCGGACAGCATGCTCAGCGTGCCGGTACCGGCGTATCTTTCGTGGATTTCAGCCACCGGCCAGGAAGTGAAGGTCCGTAATAGCTGCAGCGAAAACCCGGTCGACATGACCGACGCTGCCTGGGTGCAAACCGCATGGAATGCCAACATCGACGACGGATTCTTCTTTACCACCACACTCAAACTGCTGTTTCCGATGAATGATTCCCGCTCAAAACTGACCGTCGATGGGCATGACTGGATGGGGACCGTCAGCGCCAGCGGAGAGGTGAAAGTCACCGCCACGTGGGTGGGCGTCAACCGTTAGGAGAAATGATGAAGAAAAGCCTTATTACGCCCGGTCTTTGCTTTGCTCTGGCAGGGGGAATATTCCCCTGCCCCGCTTCGGCGGTGTATTTCACCTCGATCATATTTGATATGGATGCCAGCAAAAATTTCATTTCAAAGCCTATATACAATGATACAACGCGCAATAATTTATACACGATGTCGGCGTATCAGATTTTGCGCCCGGGTGACGGAAATGAAGCAACGGTGTCCCGCGCCAGCAAAGATTTAGTCTGGTCCCCCCTTAAGTTTACGGTTCAGGCCAACGGCAAGGAGTATTTTAAACTCTATTATCATGGCCCAAACGACGACATTGAACGCTACTATCGCGTCATATTCAAAGAAACACCTATTACGCTGTTCCCATGGCGCGAAGACCAGAAAAAGATGGATATCACTCCGGTTGTCGCCATGAGTACCATACTCATCGTTCGGCCCCGTAAGACGCAGTTAAAATATGAGATTGATGAAGCAAAAGGCATTATTCGCAACACGGGAAATACCTATTTTCGGGTAGTCCTGCAAAAAGGGTGCAATGGTGATGATGAAAGCTCGACGCAATTTTATATGCTGCCGGGCGAAAGCTGGCAAGGACCTGAAGCCCGTAGCGGTAATAAAAAATATGTTGTCGCACTGGGCCGTTACAATCGTTTAGGCAGCGGTTGCTTTGCGGATTCACAGCCGTAAAACCCTAGCCTGGCGCAGTGATAGCATGCCTGAAGCGCAGTTCTCGCAGCCGATCCATTCCACCAAATTTCTTCCGCAAAGAGTACTGAAAGCGGTAGACATTCCGGGCACCGCACTGCATCACGAGGGCAATATCCTGGTTGGAGTGCCCTCTGGCGAGCAGCCTGAGCGTGGTCATTTCATGGTCTGTGAAGGAGGGGGTACGGCGGCACTTTGGGATCCGTCCAAGCATCAGGCGTTTGATCTTTTCGACAAAGCCGTGAACGCCATTATTGACGACTACCGCGCCGAATAACTCGGAGCGCGACATCCAGAAATTAGCCATCGGGAGCATACTTTTTTCAACCACCAGAATGATTTTTAATCCCGTCATCCGCAACTTCTCAATCCATTCTTTATCTAAAAAAAGCAGGATATGATCTAAAGAAAAATCCACAATTATAATGCCCCTGGGGATAAAGCAGGTAAGTTCTTTAAATACCAGATCGTTAATTGCGCGTTTAAAATAGTGATTTCCATCTGGCCATATTGCAAATTTCCGCTCCCCACACTGTAAATCGTTGCTCTTACTCTCATACTCAATAGGACAATTTAATCCACACCTCATACAGTGAATCCCAGAAACATTAGCAGACATATTATCACCATCAAATTTTGATTAGACATTTAAACATCATCAGTAACATATAGAAACAACGATAAATATTCAATAAACAAGGCACCGCGGAAATCATTAATTTACGATAAATAAAAAAATAACAGATTACTTTATGATGTGAATTAAACGCTGAATTTGTTATTAGGTTGTACAGCTAAAACTCAGGAATAATAGCCTGACTGTCGTTGGCGGCATTGAACCTACTGAACGGCTTGATGGGGGCTGTGAGAGTGATTACCGACGTCACGGGGCGAACAACCACAAACGCTACGGATTGAAGATCTGCTCCCGGCTGATGTCATATTCATCGACATTCAGTGGGATACGGCGCATAAGTTAACGGACAGACAGCGACTTTAGCCAAAAGCGAGGGTGCATCAGAAACGAAAAAGCCCAGGTCGCATAACGACCTGGGCTTCGAATTTGGCGGAAGCGTAGAGATTCGAACTCTAGAACCCTTTCGGGTCGCCGGTTTTCAAGACCGGTGCCTTCAACCGCTCGGCCACGCTTCCAAAGTGAGGCGCACTATAAACATCTATTAGCGCCTTGTAAAGCAGGAATTTTTCGTTTTTTGCCCATAGCCGTTTAACTGCGCAAAAAGTCACCGAGAAGCATTCCCGCCTCACTCTCTGCTCCCTTGTACATACCGTAACACAGCAACGCTCATCCTTTTAAATCGCTCTGGTATAGAATGCCACCAAAATAGACGGCCATTTGTTGTGTAATTGTTATAAATCTGAGTTCCCACAGATTATAGAAATTACTGCCACGTAGTCTTACTGGTTGATGATGAAAATCAAAAATACGCTTTGCTTACATATCCTGATGGCGACGCTGGCGATTGCGTTCCTTTGTGTTCACCCTTTGGTGAGGAGCCTCAATCCCCCGCTCACCTTCCAGCCGCTGATTAAATCCATGGCGGGCACGCCTAAAGAACAAGCGGAAAAAATTGCAACTATTTCCCATGCCTTACAAGGGAATGCCATTTTCTTCATTGGCGCGTCTGAGGTTGCTACCTCAGAAGATGAACATTACGCGGTATATAATTACTTTAATAAGCAATTGCACCAGCCCGTCGTGGCCTATGGCGATGCCTTTGTTGATGATGAAACGCAATTTTTACTGTTCTCTCGTTTTAAAGATAGCCTTAACGCAAACAGTAAAGTGGTGCTACTTCTGGCACCTGACAGCTTTTACTCAAAAGGGCTGCCGCCGGCTATTTATGCCGATAATTTTCCGGGATCTGTCTTTAATCCGCTGATGAAAGATCCGCAAGCGCGTCCATTACTGGTTAATTACTTAAAACATATTGATGCGAAAGGAATAAGCCATTTAACCTTCGGCCAGATGCGCGTCTTCGGCTGGCACCCCGATCTGATGTGGAACGAGCTGAGCTTCCAGTTTGCCAACATCTGCACCCAGATAAAAAATGACTGGCTGGCGCTGCTCAACGTGACGCCCGAGACGATGCAGCCCTGGCCGCAGCAGCCAACCACCCGCATTTCACCGGACTGGGACAAAGAGCTGGCGAATGCCCGCGAGTTAAATAAAAAACGCCAGCAGAGCGCAGCCACGCTGTGGATGGACAAAACGATTTACGAAGAGGACGGTAAGCCGCAGCAGTGGGATGACACGCCGGTCGTGCCTGCGCAGATCGCCGCTTTCCGTAAAACCGTTCAGCTGCTGAAAGACCGTCACGTGCAGGTGATTGCTATTGTCGACCCGGTTAACCCCTGGGCGCTTTACAATACCGACACCTTCCGCCCGGTTGATAAGCAAATTAAAACCATTCTGGAAGAGAACCAGATCCCGTATTTAGATATGTACGCCATGCCTTATCAGAATGGCTGGAACTGGGATCGTTTGCACCCTTCCGAACTGGCCTGGGTTCCTATGATTCGTTTTATTGCACAGAGTTTTAAATGATGAAAATCGCGATCCGTCTTTTTTTTCTTTATCTCCTGCTGGCGATCACCGTCGTCGCGTGGACCTCTGTCGATGACAGCATGAGTATGCAGCTGCATTTTGAATATCAAAAGTTCTGAGGCCGAATGATGTACAGCTCAGGAATGTTTTTTGTCTATTTATTTTCATCCGCCCTGGCGTTTGCGCTGGTCAATCGCCTGTTGCGCCATCGTCTGACCTATTTATCGGCGTTATCCGTCCTGGCCGCATTAGGCTGGGGCTATATTTTTCAGGGTGATTACCGCGTTCCCGCGGCCGTATTTTTCAGCTTTTATCTTGTCGCCACGTTAAAAGAAAAGGGATGGTTAAAAACCTGGCAGGCTATCGTGTTAACCCTGCTTCCTTTATTTTTGGTTAAATTGCACGTTAATCATCATCTCGGCATGATCGGCCTCTCCTTCATGACGTTCCGCGCGGTGGACGTGCTGCTCTATCGCAGTAAAAAAGAAGGGCAGAATTTCCTGCACTATTTCTGCTATCTGTTTATGCCCTTTATTATCCTGGCAGGCCCGATGTACCGCTGGCGGACATGGATGAGTGACGTCAGCAAGCCCGTATTTGCCCTTAATCGCGAACAGTTTTTAGTGGCGCTAGAGCAAATCATTACCGGCATTGTCCAGAAGTTCCTGTTTGCCATGCTGATTGATTCGCTTGTCGTCCAGCCGTGGAGCCATAAGCCGTTTACGCTGACCGTGGGCGTGGTGATGTCGCTTGCCTATAGCGCCTACCTCTACTTTGATTTTGCAGGCTACAGCAATATGGCCATCGGCGCGGGCCGCCTGTTTGGGCTCAACATTCCGGCAAACTTCAATATGCCGCTTCTGGCAAAGAACCCGCAGGATTTCTGGCGCCGCTTCCACATCAGCCTGTCTGAATGGCTGCGCGATGTGGTCTTTATGCCCGTTTACATGAACCTGATGAAGTTCAACTTTTTCCGTCAAAACAAAACGCTGGCGCAAAATATCGGTATTTTTTGCACCCTTTTCTGCATGGGGGCATGGAATGGTCTGGAACGCCATTACGTCATCAGCGGCGCGCTGTTTGGCGCAATTTCCGTTGCTCACAACATGCTGCTGTGGTCAGCCAAACGCAGCCCGGCACTGCACCGCGGGTTGCAGTATCCGGCTGTTGCGTTTTTAGGGCGAATTCTGACGCTGGCAAGCGCCGCAGGATCCCTTTACATCTTTAGTGGAATGTCACCTCTATGAAAAATCACTCCGATCTTCAGGAACTGCAGGATTTCTTACGCGCGGCATTATGCGATCCCGCTTCTCCGCAGCAGCTGGCCATCAGCGGCAGCGATGAAGCCTTAAGCTGGATGCAGCTTTCCACCGCCGTGGCGGACTGGGCAGAGCGCTATCAGCGTTGCCAGCCCGTTGCCGGTACGCCGGTCGTGTTATATGGCCACCAGCAGGCCGAGTTCGCCGTGGCGATTTATAGCTGTCTGCTGCACAACATTCCGTACATCCCGGTGGACTGCATCTACCCGCAGGAGCGCCTGCGGGAGATCTGCCACCTGGCCAATGCGCCTTACTATTACGACGTCGCGACCCGACAGTTCATCGCCACCGGTGAACCCGGCAAGGTGCTGGAAGAGCAGGATCTGGCCTACATCATGTTTACCTCGGGCAGCACCGGCAAGCCTAAAGGCGTGCAGATTGGCCGTGAAAGCGTATGGCACTTTATGAAATGGGTCAGCCAGGACTTTTCGCTGCCGGAAAAACCGGTCCTGATGAACCACGCGGTATTCAGTTTTGACCTCTCCCTGATCCCTTTGCTGGCGAATCTGGCGATGGGTGGGCATATCGTCCTGAACGCCAAAGACGATATTCAGAAAGAGAACTGGCTGGAAAGGCTGAAAAGCAACGCGGTCTCCGCCTGGGTTTCCACCCCCTCTTTTGCCTACCAGCAGCTGCTATCCCCGCAGTTCAACAGCGAGTATTTGCCTGAACTCGGCGTCTTTATCTTCATTGGCGAAGTGTTAAACAAAGCGCTGGTGAAACAGCTTCGACGCCGTTTCCCGCAGGCAAAAATCATTAACTCCTATGGCCCAACGGAAGCGACCATCGCGACAACCGTGGTCGAAATCACGGATGAGATCCTGAACAGCGACAGCGCCGTGCTGCCGGTGGGAGTCATGATGCCTGAGAGCAAAATGGAAATTTCCGCCGAGGGCGAACTCATTATTTGGGGGAAAAACGTCATGCGCGGCTACCTCGGCCTGCCCCAGGAGAACGCGGCGAAATTACTTCATCGGGAAAATGAAGCGTTTCGCGGCTACCGGACCGGCGATCTGGGCTATGAAGACGGGCTGATCTACTGCCAGGGCCGCAACGATAGCCAGGTCAAACTGAACGGCTACCGCATTGAAATCAACGAGATAGAAAACCGCCTGCTGGCGATGTCCGGCATCAACGAAGCGGTGGTTCTGCCGCTGATGAAGTCCTGCGGCAGCGTGCTGCGCATTGCCGCGTTCTGCGTGACGGAGCTGGCGCCGGATACCATCAAAACCTCGCTGTCGAAGGTGGTTCCGCCCTATATGGTGCCGTCACAAATTATCGTAAAAGACGCTTTGCCGCTGAATCCTAACGGCAAAATTGACCGCAAGCTGCTGGACGCTTACGCCCGCACAAATTAATGATTTCAGGAAAAATTATGGAACAAGAAATTCTCGCCATGTTCGAAAAAGTGTTATCCCGTAAGGTGGGGTTCCACGATGAGCTGATTGAATCCGACATTCTCGACTCCATCCTGGCGGTCGACATGGTGCTGGAAGTGCAGGACGTTTACGGCTGTATGATCCCACCAACCGACGTGGCGACGGTGCTGAAAACCCCGGCCGATCTGGCCCGCTATATCGAAGAAAACCGCTAAACACCTCTGATTTAACCCCCTCCCTGATGGCTCTGGCGCCTCGCGCCAGAGCCCAGAACGCCAGATGAATATCCTTCACCAGAATGAAGCCAACCGCTTTTATGATTTCTCCTACACTTTAGGGGTCGTGTTGTTTTTAACAGAGGAGTCTGCGGTATGGCATTCGTAATCACGAAAGACGGCGTCAATATTTTTTATAAAGACTGGGGTCCGAAAGAAGCTCAACCTATTGTATTTCACCACGGCTGGCCTCTCAGCGCCGATGACTGGGATAACCAGATGCTCTTCTTCCTCGCAGAGGGCTATCGCGTTATCGCTATCGATCGTCGCGGTCATGGGCGTTCGGACCAGGTGAGTGACGGCCACGATATGGATCACTATGCGGCCGATGCGTCGGCCGTGGTTGAAAGCCTGGATCTGCACAATGCCGTGCACGTGGGCCACTCCACCGGCGGCGGCCAGGTCGCCCGCTACGTTGCAAAGTATGGCCAGCCGCAGGGGCGCGTGGCCAAAGCGGTGCTCGTCAGCGCCGTACCGCCGCTGATGGTCAAAACGGACAATAACCCCGGCGGAACGCCCATCGAAGTTTTCGACGGCTTCCGCAGCGCGCTGGCGGCTAATCGCGCCCAGTTTTATCTCGACGTCGCCAGCGGGCCTTTCTACGGCTTTAACCGTGATGGCGCCGAGGTTTCACAGGGTACTATCCAGAACTGGTGGCGTCAGGGAATGACTGGCAGCGCCAAAGCGCACTATGAGGGGATTAAGGCGTTTTCAGAGACCGACCAGACGGAAGATTTAAAAGCCATCACGGTTCCCGTTCTGGTGTTGCAGGGCGACGACGATCAGGTCGTGCCGTATAAGAATGCGGCCCTGCTGCAGGACCAGCTGCTGGCGAACAGCGTGCTGAAAATTTATCCTGGCTTCCCGCACGGGATGCACACCACCCATGCGGATACCATCAACGCGGACATTCTGGCGTTTATCCGCTCATAACGCGGTGTTTGTTGCCGGGTGGCGCTGCGCTTACCCGGCCTACATTTCTTTATTCGTTTATAAAGTCAGGTTTTACATTCACGCCAAAAGAAAAACCCCAGGTTAACGAATAACCTGGGGTTTATATCTGGCGGAAGCGCAGAGATTCGAACTCTGGAACCCTTTCGGGTCGCCGGTTTTCAAGACCGGTGCCTTCAACCGCTCGGCCACACTTCCTAAGTGAGGCGAACTATAAACACCTCCCCGCGTGCTGTAAAGAGTGGCGTCACTCGTTCGCTGTAAAAATAGTCAAAACGCGTTTAATCGGTTGAACGGACAACACATCGACGATTTTATCAGCACAGGCTTAGTGCTTCTTGATGTACATGTCCTTCGTGTAATAGTACCCCAGCTTATCCGGCGTAAATCCCCCTACCCACGGTTTCACCAGGTGCGTGCGGACGTAGTGATAAACCGGAATGGCCGGCACATCACGCCCCAGCAGATCTTCCGCCTGCTGGTAGAACTTGCCCCGCTCCTCCGCTGTTTTGGCTTTGGCGGCATCGATCAGCGCCTGGTCGTAGTCCGGATTGCTGTACTGGCTGGTGTTCTCACTGTCGCCCGTGCGGAAGTTGTTCAGGAAGGTCGCCGCATCGTCATAATCGGCAATCCACGCGTACCGCACCGCATCAAAGTTGTGGGTGTGCATGGTATCCAGCATGGTTTTCCACTCCTGGTTTTGCAGCTTTGCCTCCACGCCGAGGTTTTTCTTCCACATGGAGCTGGCGGCAATCGCGATGCGCTGGTGCGATTCAGAGGTGTTGTAGAGCAGGTTAAAGCTCAGCGGATGGCTTGCGTTATAGCCGGCTTCGTTCAGCAGCTTTTTCGCCTCCGCGATGCGCTTGTCCAGCGGCCAGCTGGCGTAATCCGGGTTCTGAAGCTTAACCCCGCCAATATCCGGCTGGCTGATGAGCCACGCCGGGCGCTGCCCTTGCCCCAGAACTTTCCCGGCTATGATCTCTTTATCCAGCGCCATGTTCAGCGCCTTGCGTACCCGCGCATCGTTGAACGGCGGACGGGTGGTGTTGAACTCGTAGTAATAGGTCGCCAGCTGTGGAGAAACGTCCAGCTGGCTGCCGAGGGTTTTCTTCAGCTGGGCAAACTGGTTAATCGGCACCGTGTACACAATGTCAATTTCGCCCGCTTTATAGCGGTTCACATCCGAGGCCTCGGAGGTGATGGGTAAATACGTCACCTTGTTGATTACCGTGTGCGCATTATCCCAGTAGCGCGGGTTGCGCTCCGCCACGATGCGTTCGTTGACCACCCACTGCGACAGCTTGTACGCCCCGCTGCTGACGAAATGCTCCGGCTTGGTCCACTTATCTCCGAATCGCCCAATCAGCACTTTGTCCACCGGCACCAGCGACGGGTGCGCCAGCATCGCGAGGAACGCCGCGTTGGGCTGCGTGAGCGTCACTTCCAGGGTGGTGTCGTTTATCGCTTTTACGCCCAGCGTGTCGGGCGCTTTTTTGCCCTGGGCGATATCGGCCGCGTTAGCGATATGCATGTTGCCGGGATAGCTGGCATACGGTGATGCCGTTTTCGGATCGATCAGGCGCTGCCAGCTCCAGACCACATCCTCTGCGGTAATCGCCGTGCCGTCGCTCCAGGTGATGCCCGGACGCAGATGGAACGTCCAGACGGTGTTGTCCTTGTTCTCCCATTTTTCTGCCAGCCGGGGTTGAATCTCTCCTGAAGGAGAGACGCTGACCAGCCCCTCGAATAAATCACTGATAATATTGAATTCGACATCGCTTTCGACTTTATGCGGGTCGAGCGAGGCCGGTTCACTGCCGTTATTCCTGACCAGTTCCTGCTTATCGGCCAGCGCGGTTCCTGCCGGCACGTTAGCCGCCCAGGCTGCCGTGCTGGCGCACAGGATCCCGGCGGTGAGTAAAGAAAGCGTAAAGCGCGTGCGTGTTTGTGGTTTCATATCCTTCGCCTTATTGTCTGTTTTGTGACGATCCGGAAATAACTCTTAGCGCTCGAATGGCAATAACGCAATATTTTTCAGTAACCTATAAGAGGTTGATCTGGTAAATTTCCTCAAACCGCTGTTCATACTGATGAAGCGCATTTCTGCAGAAGAAATAACCACCTCCGGCGCTAAGCGCCTGAGTAAAGATGGGTAAAACCACTTTGAGACTGGCGTACGGTTTCCTATTCTTTCCGCTAATTACATCTGTCATAAGAGAGTGACTCATGGATCGTATAATTACTTCGTCGCGCGACCGCACATCGCTACTCAGCACCCACAAGGTGCTGCGCAATACCTATTTCATGCTCAGCCTGACGCTGGCGTTTTCGGCCATCACCGCCACCGCCAGCACCGTGCTGATGCTGCCGTCTCCGGGGCTGATCCTGACGCTGGTGGGGATGTACGGTCTGATGTTCCTGACCTACAAAACCGCTGACAAACCGGTCGGTATTCTGTCCGCGTTCGCCTTCACCGGCTTCCTGGGCTACATCCTGGGACCCATCCTGAACGCCTATCTGTCTGCCGGCATGGGCGATGTGATCGGCATGGCGCTGGGCGGCACCGCGCTGGTGTTCTTCTGCTGCTCGGCCTACGTGCTGACCACCCGTAAGGACATGTCCTTCCTCGGCGGCATGCTGATGGCGGGTATCGTGGTGGTGCTGGTGGGTATGGTAGCCAACATCTTCCTGCAGCTGCCTGCTCTGCACCTGGCGATCAGCGCCGTGTTTATTCTGATTTCATCCGGCGCGATCCTGTTTGAAACCAGCAACATCATTCGCGGCGGTGAGACGAACTATATCCGCGCTACCGTGAGCCTGTATGTGTCGCTGTACAACATCTTCGTCAGCCTGTTGAGCATCCTGGGCTTCGCCAGCCGCGATTAAGCCCACCCGCTGAAACAAAAAGGAGAATGCCACGGCATTCTCCTTTTTTTATGCCTTACTCACCCCGGCAAATATAGGTAGGATAGAGCCGATCCTGAATCAGCCAGACCGAAGGTGAGAGTTCAGAGAGCGTAAGATAATAGCGTGCCGTCGGGCGAGCAAAACTGCCCCACTGCGTATCGGGCGTATTATCATTATGCCGCCGCCAGGTTTTGGTATAGGTGAGTACAATAACGTTGTCATCGTCTCGACGGTGCCAGTTAAAATCTATGTCTCTGTCGATGATCATATTGCGCCCTTCCGCCGACGCGGCACCTTTATACGTTGTCAGCCCCGTCCCATCCTTGTGGAAATAAAACTGCGCGATCGCGTTCACCTTCACCTCGCTTGCCCTTCCCTGATTGCGAATAAAATTGAACTCCGTGCTGCAGGCCAGCGCATCCCCTCTGTGAGAGAGAAATGTACAAATAGCGAGCCCCACGACGCCCCCCACCAGCGCACAGCCCAGCGCGGATAAAAGCCTTATTTTCATTGCTCTGCCCCGCTTTTATAACGAATGGTTTTACAAAAGCTGGTTGGGCTTACCGGGCAGGCGCCGATAAATACCTCGTCCGCGGCGGCGATCGTAAAGCGCGCGCTGAAATAGTAGATATTGTAGGCCTCGCGGTGGCACGCAACGTTGTTAGCCTCCAGCAGCGGTTCCATTTTTGACAGCACCAGCGGTCGGCCGTGATCGTTGATAAGCCAGATGCTGCACTGACCCATTTTCTCCTTCACCGGCTTGAGCATCGCGGGTACGGTCAACGCCCTCGGGCTGAAGACGTAGATGACAAGCCCCATCGTCACCGCGGCGATGGCCCCCAGCGCCGCATGCTTCTTCCCCCAGGCAGGCCAGCGCCCGATCGGCGGTTTCGCCACGCTGGCGTTCGGCTCAGGAGGAGGTTCGGCAGGCAAAAATCGCTTTTTGGGCTGGCAGCTGACGTCCGCCTCAAAGCGGAATCCGTAGCGCGGCACGGTCACGATAATGTCGTTGTGCTCGCCGAGCGACTGAAAGCCTTTGCGTAGTTCACTCACGGCTTTGTTCAGATTATTCCCAGATGGCGTGAAGCCAAACGCCTCCCAGACGCGGGTAATTAATTCCTCCCGGCTGAGGTCTTTACCCTTATTACGAATAAATTCCTGTAAAAGACGCGCGGCGGGAGCTGAAAGCGTAATTGCCGATTCAGGTTGATTCACAGGACTAATTACGTGTGTTTCCGGATCAAATATCAGCGAATTATTGCATATAAAAAACATATTTTATTCTCAGGTTATACCGTGCACCTGCGCTGTATTCATAGAGAACGACAGGCGGCGAAAATAGCGCATTAACTCGCCTGTTTTCGCATCAGGAGGATCTTCCTGAACACTCACTGTTACGGCATTTTCTTTTAACTAAAACACTATAAACCAGGCAAGACAGAATAAAAACCTGTACATAGCAAGTTAAGCAATACAAGTATTCACAACGTTCTGTTCTGGTTAAAGTTTCCCTGCCCTGAAGCACGACGACAGCGGACGGACACGGGTGGACAACCGCCGTGAATGAACCAAAAGCAGGCAGGCAAACTTGAAGCAGAACAAATTAATGAATATGACCAACACGTTTTACGCAGCCGCAATTTCATTGTCATTTTTCTCCGAAATGACAATGGCCAATATGAGCGTTTATCCCATGGAACTGAATGTGGAAAGTTCCGGTGCAGCGCAGATAAAAGTGGCATCTAAAAGTGATGATATTCAGTTCATTCGGGTGAGGCAAAAGAAAATTCTTAATCCGGGAACGCCGCAGGAAAAAGAGATCGACGTGGCCGCGTGGAAAGAGGGTGGCATTGTCGTCACGCCGGAGAAATTTGCCCTTGCCGCCGGTGCATTGCGCGTGGTTCGCCTGGTGTCGCTGACCGCGCCTGCGAAAGAGAGCACGTGGCGCGTCTATTTTGAAGGCGTCAAACAGCCGGAAAGCATTCTCCCTTCCCCCTCGGGCGGCCCTGCGGCCAGCGCCAGGCTGGGCGTGAACGTCATCTGGGGCGCGCTGGTGCACCTCGCGCCGGAAAAGGTGGTGGTCTCACTGCACATCGATCCCGCGCGGGGGGCGTTAAAAAATGACGGCACCGTGCGCGTGCCGCTCAGGGAAATAGGCGTGTGCGACGCGGCTGATAATTGCAGGTGGATTAAAGAAGACGCGACGATTTATCCCGATACGGAGCGTCAATTAAAAACGCTCGCACAGGCCAAGGGCCAGAAATACAAATTCCGCTACTTCAACTGGATCAATAAAACGGCTGAAGAAGCAGATTTACCCGTCGTGCAATAACGCGACGTCACTGTAGAACCCCTCGTGGTTTGTTTAAAGGGCTTATGGAGCTCGTCTGTAAATATGGAGATATCAATGAAAAAGTATATTCAACCTCTGATGATCGTTGCCGCGATGTCCACGGCGTTCAGCGCAATGGCTATTCAGAAAGATATTACGGTCAACGCCAGCGTCGATTCGCAGCTCGACATGACGCAGGCGGATAACACCCCGCTGCCGGCCAGCATCGACATGCAGTACCTGCCGGGTCGCGGTCTGGAAAGCTATCGTCTTAACACCAAGGTGTGGTCTAACTCCGCCACCAGCAACGTCAAAGTGCGCCTGGTGAGTGCGGCTAAGCTGACCAATGCCGACGGCAATGAAACGATCCCGATGACCGTGAAGCTGGGCGACAAAACCCTGAACACCACCGATGCCGAATTTACCGGCACCGAGCTGTTCCCGGGCAGCATTGAAAACGGTTCTGCCGTGCTGCCGCTGACCATTTCTCAGACCACGAAAGGCATCGTTAAAACGGGCCAGTACAGCGGCGTCGTAAGCCTGATGCTGACTCAGGCGACCACTGCGGAAGGCGGTGCGTAACACCACAGCGTATACAAGGAAATACATCAGAGGGTTTCCGCCCTCTGATGTCAGGATGACGTCGAGGCTCGTTCATGGCTTTTCACAGAAATACTCTCCTTTTTGCCGTTTTGTTACCCGCTTCCGCTCCACTTGTTCATGCCGATATGGTTGTTCCTTCGGGCTTCGAGGATCTGGCGAAGACGCAGCGCCTGTGGACCGAGGTCAGCCTGTACGGTGATTCGCTCGGCCTGTTCGAAACCGATATCAATCTTGAAACGGTCACGTTTGTTGCGCCCGATGCGCTCATTGCCGCAATTAAGCGCCGGTTTAACGACGATCCGGCGCTGATTTCCTCCGTCAGCGCAAGCTTATCCGCCCCGCTCGCGCGCAACGGAAACCTGGCGTGCAGCAGCAATGGCTCCGCCAGCGGATGCGACTATATCGACACCCGCAGCGCGGCGATTATTTACGATGAAAACAACGCGCGAATTAACCTGTTTTTTGATAAAGCCTTTTTGCCTAAACCCTCCGAGGAGAGCCGGTGGTATCAGCCCACCCACGACGCTGAAAATGCCCTGATCCACCAGCAGAATATCAACTTTGTGGCCGACGAAAATTATCAGTCGGCCACCGTTCAGGGCAACGGCGCGCTGGCGGTGACGCAGGATGGCTATCTCAACCTGGACTGGACCTGGCTGGGGCAGCGCTCGCGGCACCGGCAGCAGCAGGACTTCACCCTCAACAACGCGTGGTTTCGCCAGGATATCCTACGCCAGTACTACCTCCAGGCGGGCGAAATGGACACCCGCGATCTGTTTAGCAACGCGGGCGGCAACATCAACCTTAGCCAGCTCCCGCTCGGCAAGATCCGCGGCCTGCGCGCAGGCTCCACCCGCGCGTGGATCAATCCTGTCCAGCTGTCAAAGGGCACGCCGATTACCGTACTGCTGTCCCATGACGCGCGCATTGATGCGCGTCGCGGCAACCAGCTGTTGGCCAGCTTCTACCTGAACGCCGGGGCGCAAACCCTGGATACACGCGCCTTCCCGGACGGCAGCTACACGGTGACGCTCTCCATTTATGAAAACAACCGCTTAACGCGCACCGAGCAGGTGCCGTTTACCCGCACCGGCATTACGCCGTTTGACCGCGTGGAGTGGTTTGTGCAGGCGGGAGAAACGGACAATGACGGTACTGACGCACCCCGTTCAGCCGTGGCGCAGGCGGGCGTTCGCCTGCCCGTTACGCCAACGCTGGCGCTGACCAGCGGCGCGACCACCACAAAACAGCACCGGTTCATAGAAAATGCGCTCGACTGGAGCCGCGGGTTCAACGCCGGTCCCGTTGACGGGGTATTGAGCACCCGCTTTAGCTACCTCTATGGCAGCAAAGGCGAGCGCGGCAATATCCAGCAGGTGAGCTACAACGACGGCTTTTCGCTGAGCGTCTACCGCAACGCGCTGTCGGCAGATAGCTGTGATTCCTCCGGCACCGGTTTTGACGCGATTGGCGGCTGCTACCGCTCGCTGTCGGTGATGTTTTCCGTGCCCATCGGCAGCTGGTACGCAAGCCTGGGCTACTCGGATAACCGCAACGAAGGGCGCTACGTCTCGCGCCGCGAACTCCCGGATCGCGACGACCGCCACGACCAGGGGCTTCCGTGGGACAACGTCTACACAACCCGCTCGCGCTCGCAGGCGTGGCAGGGCGGGCTGAGCAACGCCTTCAGCGTGCGAGGTCTGAACGTTAACAGCAGCATCAACCTGTTTATGCGTAACGACCACGCTCAGGCGGGGCGCGACAAGGGCGGATTTCTCAGCGTAAGCGTCTCAATGGCGCACAGCCGCCAGGACAATGCATCAAGCTATACCTCGCTGGGCGCAACATGGCAGCACCAGCAGCGTCAAAAAGACCAGTTGACCTACAGCGCCTCGCATAACTGGTACACCGACGCGCGCGGGGAAAATGAGTTTGGCCTCAGCGCCTCGGGCATCAACAGCGACTCGGTCAACGCCTCGGCGTATACGCGACAGGCCGGCCGATACGGCAACGGCAGCCTGACGGTCAGCGACGCGTGGGATCGTCAGGACAATAAGCATACGCTTAGCAGCAGCGGCAGCTACAGCTCGACGCTTGCCCTGGCGCGCTCCGGGCTGTGGTTTGGCCGCTGGAGCGACGGGCGCCCTGCTTCCGCCATTGCGGTGGACGTTCTCACGCCCGAAGAGACGCCGGATTCACGCATCGCCGTGTCGCTGGACAACGGCGGAAGCGCGGACGTTCCGGCCAACGCGCGGGCGCTTTTCGCCCTGCCGGGCTACCAGCAGACGACCCTGACGGTGAACGAATCGCTGGACGTCTCCCACGGAGCCAGCAGCGAGATCGTCCAGGGGTCCGGCAGCCGCACCGTCTTTATGGTGCCGGGAAAAATGCTGCGTCGCGACGTGCAAACCACGACCCGCTACACCTGGCTGGGCCAGCTGACCGACGGACAGCACACCCCGTTCGTTGGCGGCGTGCCGCTTAACGTTAACGGCTGGAGCGATCTGGGCAACGGCGGCTTTAGCGCGCAAAGCGACGCCCTGCTCCACGCCCTCTACCTGGTCAAACAGCACCAGTTCTACGAATGTGCGCTGCAGGTAAAAAGCATGCGCGACGTGGTGCGCTACGTGGGCGCGGTGACCTGTCAGGAGCTGACCTTCTCCGCGCTGCCGGAAACCGTTCAGCAGCAGGCGCAGCTGATGCTTGCCGGACGCGCGCCGCTTGCCGGCCCAACGGCGATGAACGCAGAAAAATAATGACAGGAACGTGATGTGAAAAAATTACTCTTAGTTTTACTGCTGTTAAGTGCAGGCTCCGGCCAGGCGCTGGCGGCCAGCGCGGGCGGCAGAAACACCAGCGTCGGGATGAGCGTCGATCGCATGGCCTCCCCGGCACGCCTGGACATCTGGCTGCACGAGTCGGGCGGTTTTATCGCCAGCGATCCGCAAAAGTGGGGGCGAAATACCCTCACCTGCCAGTCGCGCACCGATCCGACCTACGGCGCGTGCATGACCGCACCGGTATGGTTTACGGCCAACCCGGCATCGCCTTATCCGATTAACCTGCGCTTTACCCATTCGGTGACTAAAAAAACGGTGGACGTGAAGGTTTACGGCGAAAAGCACATGTTCATGAACGGCAAAACCTACGCCTTCGCCAGCTACGTCACCGGCGGCGCGGGCGATCTCGCGGCGTGGGACAGCGAGCCCTATTTTGATTACTACATCGTGAAAAGCGAGCTGAACAAGCTCAATCAGGCCGGCATCTGGACCGCCACGCTCAGGCAAAACCTGCGCGAATGGGGCAGCGCCGCCTGCGGCGGTAATTTTAACGACGCCAACGTGGGCTGCCCGGGGTATCTGACCATTGCCAGCTGGCAGGCATCGATCCGCATCGAGGTGGTCGATCCCGGCAATCAGCAGATCTATCTGCCCGCCTTCCCCCACTCGACGCCGATCGTTAACCTGAACCTCACCAACTTCCCGGGTCGCCCCGGCGGCAGCGAGATTCAGGGCGAGGCCTCCCTGGACATGTGCCTGTACGACGGCAATAACGCCACCAGCCCGCGCGCGTTTATCCGCTT
The DNA here is from genome assembly GCF_047530215.1 of Enterobacter sp. 01-M-03-SI-ECC. NCBI lineage: Bacteria > Pseudomonadati > Pseudomonadota > Gammaproteobacteria > Enterobacterales > Enterobacteriaceae > Enterobacter > Enterobacter sp. 01-M-03-SI-ECC. The sequence continues at coordinate 68,763 of NZ_JBLKDA010000020.1, read as the reverse complement.
CGAGGACGACGGCGCGGCCGCGACCGGACGCGCGGAAGGCGCCTTTTCCATCCGACGCCGCGGAGGGAGCCCCGCGCAGGCGCGGGATCGCCTCGACTACCGCGTTTCGGTCACTAACCCCATCACCGGCGCGAAGGAGAGCGTTACTAACGGCAAGGCGATCGTCTGGAACGGCACCAACAATCCTGATTATTTACGTCAGGTCGTCCTGCCCGGAGGCCGCGAAACCGTGCTGTGTATTCCAGCCCCCATTACGTTGACGACGCCCGCCTTTGCCGTCAGCAGTAAAAACGCCGGGGACTATACCGGCACGCTGCGCGTGATCTATACCCCCAGCACGCTATAACGAGGGAACCGTGAGCTACGCCATTCTTGATAACAACCGATATTATGCCGAAGGCCTGCGCTTTTCCCTGCTGCGCCGTCACCCGCAGGCCGGGGTGGAAAGCCAGGACATTCGCTGGCATAGCGCGCTGCTGGCGCGCAACACGCTGGCGATCCGCTGTCGTTTCTCCATTACGGCGGCCCATCACTCGCTGATCACTATTCTTCTCCGGCTTGAAGCCGCGCGCTGGGAGGGTTCACTCTATTTAGTGTGCAATGAAAAGGGCTGGGCGCTGGCGACGCACCTGCGCAAGCGCTTTGAGATGCTGACGATTTACATCATCGACGACAGAATTGCCGTTGCGGACGCGCCGTACGTGCTGGACAAAGAACCCCGCCGCACGCGCAGCCTGGACAGCTGCCTGACGGGTACCGAGTTTAACGTGCTTGACCTGCTGATTAGCGGTATACCCGTGCGCCATATCGCGATCCTGACCAATATGCCGGAAAAGCAGGTTTCCAGCCACAAGTGCAACGCGCTGAAAAAGCTCAACGCAAACAACCTGCTTCAGCTGCTGCTGTAGGCGACTATTTATTCCACGGCGGCTATTTTGCTACACTTCGAAGGTTTTTTGACTAACGTGTGAATGATTATGTTGAGCTTTGAAGGTAAAGAGATCGAAACCGATAACGATGGCTATCTTAAAGACAGCGGCCAGTGGAGCGAAGCGCTGGCAGAGGTGATTGCCGAAAAAGAGGCGATCGCTCTTACCCCGGAACACTGGGAAGTGGTGCGCTTCGTGCGCGAGTTCTATCTCGAATTTAACACCTCCCCTGCGATTCGTATGCTGGTGAAGGCGATGGCGAACAAATTCGGCGAAGAGAAAGGCAACAGCCGCTATCTGTATCGTCTGTTCCCGAAAGGCCCGGCCAAGCAGGCCACCAGGATTGCCGGCCTGCCAAAGCCGGTGAAGTGTATTTAATAACGAATCCCGAAGTTAACGTACTCCCGACCGGGTTGATGCGGTTCCGTTAAGACCTTATCAACCCGCGCGCTGCGCGGGCCGCCCGCTTTCAGCCACGCCACCAGCCTGTCGACCTGCTCCGCTTCGCCGCAGGCGACCACCTCAACGCTGCCGTCATCCATGTTGCGCGCGTATCCCGTAAGCCCAAGCTCAATCGCTTCACGCTGGGTGCTGTAGCGAAAACCAACGCCCTGAACAACGCCGTGAACCCAGGCAATGGTGCAGACTTTTGACATCTTCCTTCTCCTTATCCGTCTGGCGCGTTGCATTTCCCCACTGAACTCGGGAAAATGGCGGCCATTTTCTTGAATCGACAGAACAGCAAATTATGAGTGTACGTTTAGTGTTAGCCAAAGGGCGCGAGAAGTCATTACTGCGCCGTCATCCCTGGGTCTTTTCCGGTGCGGTTGCCCGTATGGAAGGCAAAGCCAGCCTCGGTGAAACCATTGATATCGTTGACCATCAGGGCAAATGGTTAGCGCGAGGCGCCTACTCGCCCGCCTCCCAGATCCGCGCGCGCGTCTGGACGTTCGATAAAGACGAAACCATCGACATCGACTTCTTCGTCCGCCGCCTGCAGCAGGCGCAGCAGTGGCGCGAGTGGCTGGCAAAACGCGACGGGCTGGACAGCTACCGCCTGATTGCCGGTGAGTCCGACGGCCTGCCGGGCGTGACCATCGACCGCTTCGGCCACTTCCTCGTGCTGCAGCTCCTGAGCGCCGGGGCGGAATACCAGCGCGCTGCGCTGATTAGCGCGCTGCAAACGCTGTTCCCGCAGTGCGCCATTTATGACCGCAGCGATGTCGCGGTGCGCAAAAAAGAGGGTATGGAACTGACCCAAGGCCCCGTCACGGGTGAGCTGCCGCCAGCCCTGCTGCCGATTGAAGAGCACGGCATGAAGCTGCTGGTCGATATTCAGGGCGGTCACAAAACGGGTTACTACCTTGACCAGCGCGACAGCCGCCTGGCGACGCGTCAGTACGTCGCCGACAAGCGCGTGCTGAACTGTTTCTCCTATACCGGCGGCTTTGCCGTTTCGGCGCTGATGGGCGGCTGTGCCCAGGTGGTCAGCGTGGACACCTCGCAGGAAGCGCTGGACGTGGCTAAACAGAACGTCGAGCTGAACAAGCTGGACCTGAGCAAAGCCGAGTTCGTGCGTGACGACGTGTTCAAGCTGCTGCGTAAGTATCGCGACCAGGGTGAGAAATTTGACGTCATCGTGATGGATCCGCCTAAGTTTGTGGAAAACAAAAGCCAGCTGATGGGCGCCTGCCGTGGGTATAAAGATATCAACATGTTGGCCATCCAGCTGCTGAACCCGGGCGGGGGGCTGCTCACCTTCTCCTGCTCCGGCCTGATGACCACAGATTTATTTCAGAAAATCATCGCCGATGCCGCAATAGATGCTGGCCGTGATGTACAATTTATAGAGCAGTTCCGTCAGGCAGCCGATCACCCCGTGATCGCTACCTACCCGGAAGGACTGTATCTGAAAGGGTTTGCCTGTCGCGTCATGTAACTTGAAAAGAGAAATATTGCCCGCACATAACGTGTAAGTAATGTTTCCCGGGAGGTGACTATGATTGCCAGCAAATTCGGTATCGGCCAGCAGGTCCGCCACACTTTGCTCGGGTATTTGGGTGTGGTCGTGGATATCGACCCGGAGTATTCTCTTGATGAACCGTCAGCAGACGAGCTGGCGGTGAACGCCGAGCTTCGCGCCGCGCCCTGGTACCATGTGGTGATGGAAGGTGATGATGGACAACCCGTTCACACCTATCTGGCCGAAGCGCAGCTGAGCGGCGAGCTGCAGGAAGAACATCCGGAGCAACCCACAATGGATGAACTTGCTCAGACTATCCGCAAACAGTTACAGGCTCCGCGCCTGCGGAACTAAGCGTGTAAAAAAAGCCCGATGAACGGGCTTTTTTTTATTACTTCGCCAGCCCCAGCCGGGGGATGTCGATTGCCGGACAGCGGTCCATAACAACGTTCAACCCTGCATCCCGCGCCAGAACGGCGGCCTGTTCATTAATCACGCCCAGCTGCATCCACAGGGTTTTCGCTCCGACGGCGATAGCGTCCTGCGCCACTTCCCACGCCGCCTCGGAATTACGGAAAACGTCGACCATATCAATTTTTTCCGGCACGTCCGCGAGCGTGGCATACCCCTGCTGGCCCAGTAAGGTTTTCCCCGCCACTTTTGGCGATACCGGAATGACGTGATAACCCTGATCGAGAAGGTATTTCATCACCCGGTAGCTTGGACGATCGGGTTTATCGCTCGCGCCCACCAGCGCAATGGTACGCGTGGATGTCAAAATCTCGGCAATGTCGTTCTCTTTCATGGCTTTTCTCCTGGCTTTTTTAAAAGTGTACGCCAAACCGCACATCTCAACCATCCATCCCATACCGATGCATGAGGGCAAAACGGCGAAATATGTCTATATGTTAGTAAACGTGATTATCGAAAAATTTAGATACATTAATGCGGCGACAGGATTTCTGACGGGAGCCTTCTATGAAAACCGGTATTGCCACTGCTCTGATTGCGTTAGTGATGCCGGTCTGCGTTTTTGCTACCACGCTCCGGCTTTCCACCGACATCGATCTCCTGGTCCTGGACGGAAAAAAGGTGTCCAGTTCGCTATTGCGCGGCGCGGACAGCATCGAGCTGGATAACGGGCCGCATCAGCTGGTCTTCCGGGTGGAAAAATCGATCGGTCTGGCGAATCACGAGCAGCGGATGTACATCTCCCCGCCGCTGATCGTCAGCTTTAATACGCGGCAAATCAGTCAGGTGAATATCACCCTGCCTCATCTTGAAACGGAGAAGGACTCGGCGGCCTTCGACGCGGCACCCCGCATTGAACTGCTGGACGGGGATGCGATGCCGATTCCGGTGAAGCTGGATATTCTGGCGTTGACAACCTCACCGAAAGGTCCGGACTACGAGGCCGCGACCCAGACCTATAACAAAGCAGGCAAACGCGCATCGCTTCCGCAGTTTGCCACCATGATGGCGGACGACAGCACCCTGCTCTCAGGCGTCTCTGAACTGGACGTCATTCCTCCCCAGTCCCAGACGCTGACCGAACAGCGCCTTAAATTCTGGTTCCAGCAGGCCAATCCCGACACGCGGGCCCGGTTTTTACAGTGGGCAAAACAACAGCCGTCATCATAAGCCACATTTTTTACGCCTCTCTCTTGCAGCATCAGGCGGTTCCCGTCATCGTGTAGTCAGTTAACCTGATGGATATGATTATGGAACTGACAACACGCACGCTGCCTGAACGCAAACACATTGCGCTGGTGGCGCACGATCACTGTAAACAAATGCTGCTTAACTGGGTTCGCCGCCATCAGTCTTTGCTGGAAAAGCACGCCCTGTCGGCGACCGGCACCACCGGCAACCTGATCCAGCGCGAAACGGGTCTGCAGGTGAATGCCATGCTGAGCGGCCCGATGGGCGGCGATCAGCAGGTCGGCGCGCAGATTTCCGAAGGGAAAATTGATGTGCTGATCTTCTTCTGGGATCCGCTCAACGCGGTTCCGCACGACCCTGATGTGAAAGCGCTGCTGCGCCTTGCGACGGTGTGGAATATTCCGGTGGCGACCAACCTGTCGACGGCGGATTTCATCATCGAATCGCCGCAGTTTAACTCGCCGGTGGATATCCTGATTCCGGACTATCAGCGTTATCTTTCCGAGAGATTGAAGTAGCTTTTTTGCCGGGTGGCGGCTACGCCTTACCCGGCCTACCCTTTTTCCCGTCGTCGTTATGGCTTGCGCGCCACCGGCACATCAATACTCTTCAAAATATCGACAAACGCGGATGGCTCCTCTTTATTGAACAGCAGCCACACGCGATGGCGCGCGCGGGTCATTGCCACATACAGCAAACGCCGCTCCTCGGCATCCGGGAAGTCTTCCGGCACCGGCAGCAGGGCCTCTTCCATTACCGACTCGCGAGCCGGGGCCGGGAAACCGTCGCTGCCCTCTTTCAGTCCCATCACAATCACATAGTCAGCCTGCTGCCCTTTGCTGGCGTGAATGGTCATAAATTCAAGCTGCAGCTTCGGCCAGCGGGTGGCCGCTTTTTCCAGCGCCGCGGGTTTGAGGTGGTGGTAGCGCGCCAGCACCAGGATACGTTCATCGGGCTTCGCGTAGCCGCTAAGCTTGTCCAGCAGCGGTTCCAGCTGGTCATCCGCCAGCAGGGTCACGGCTTTTTTATCCCCCGGGCGCAGGCTATTGAGCGGCTTCGCCAGCTGGTGCGGGTTCTGCTGGATAAAGCGGTTGGCGATTTCACCAATCCGGGAATTGAAGCGGTAGGTCGTGTCCAGATCGCTGCGGTCCCCTTCGCCAAAATAGTGGTGGAACGCGGTCGTCAGCGAAAGCTGTGCCCCGCTGAAGCGATAGATGGCCTGCCAGTCGTCCCCCACCGCAAACAGCGACGTATGCTTATTTTGCGCCCGCAGCGCCGAAAGCAGGGCCGCACGCTGCGGCGAGATATCCTGGAACTCATCCACCAGAATATGCTTCCACGGGCTCACAAAACGTCCCTTCTCAAGAATGATGATGGCCTGATGGATCAGGCCGGAGAAGTCGACGGCATTTTCATCCTTTAGCGCGGTTTTCCAGGCCTTCAGCAGCGGCGCCATCAGCTTGACCCGCTTCGAAAACAGATCGCGGATCGCCTCCGGCGCGCTTTCAATCATCTCTGCCTGCGTTCCACCGTGCATTCGCATCAGGCTGACCCAGCGGTCAAGCCGCGAACCAAGCCGACGCGCCAGCTTGTCATCCTGCCAGAAGCTCCCTTCCGGCACCTCCCAGTTGAGCTCTTCCTCCAGCCACTGGCGCCACCCTTTCGCCTGCGCCTTTTTCTCGCTGCACTGCTGGCGCCACGTTTTGATGAACAGCGCCTGACGCGCCTGCGCGTCGTTTTCCAGCTTGCTGATGGCAGGCACTTTTTTACTGCCCTGCTGAATAATATGCAGCGCAAGGGCATGGAAGGTTCTGGCGGTAATATCCCGGGTATGCAGACGTTCCTGGATCCGTTCGTCCATCTCCTGGGCTGCCTTGCGGCCAAAAGCCAGCAGCAGAATCTGATCGGCTACCGCCTCGCCCGTCGTCAGAAGCCAGCCGGCTCGCGCCACCAGCACCGACGTTTTACCGCTGCCGGCGCCCGCCAGCACCAGCACAGACTGCTCGCCGTTGACCACGGCGCGCGCCTGGGCCGGATTGAGCGGTGACGACTCCACCGTACTGAAAAAATCGGCGTATTGGGTAAGCATGGCGTCCGTCCAGGCCTGGTTATGGGCAAGACGGCTTTTATCCATATCATTCAGCCAGGCCTGACACTGGCGCCAGGCGTCGCGACAGTTGTCAAACTCGTCGAGGCGCGTCACCGATAACGGCAGCGCCGAGAGCGCCTGGCGGATCTTTTGCTGCAACCCGGCGGTCTGCTGACGGGTGAGCCACGAATGCTGCGCGTTGCTTTGCGCGATATCGTCCAGCACCTTCTGAAGCACCCCGGCGGCAATCACGCTCATCTCCTGGCTCCACTGCTGCCAGAGCGCGTTCAGGTGATGATGGAAACGCTGGGTTTCCGCCCACTCGGTGCCGTGAAGGCGCACAACTTTATCGTCAGGCAGGACGAACTCCAGCTCGCCCCACACCAGACCGCGTTTGCAGTGGATAGCCAGAAGCTGATTAAACGGAATAAGGTATTCGTGGCGTTCCCCGGAGACTTTCACTCCGGCATTAAGGAGAACCACCCTGTCGTACGGGTGTTGCGCCAGGCGTTTGCCCAACGACGTTGCTTTCAGTTCCATGTTCCGCCAAATCCACGAAGAGATAATTTACCTGACAGTTTAACTGCCAGTTTTAAGGTGCTCCAGCCTAAAAAAACGTTACAATCATTGGGCGTTAATTTTATCGAAAGGAAGTGAGGGTTTATGCGTACCGTTCTGAATGTGTTGAATTTTGTGCTGGGCGGTTTTGCCACCACCCTTTCCTGGCTTTTTGCCACGCTGGTGAGCATCGTCCTGATTTTCACGCTCCCCCTAACCCGCTCCTGCTGGGAAATCACAAAACTCTCCTTAGTCCCCTACGGGAATGAAGCCATCCACGTTGACGAGCTGAACCCGGAGAACAAAAACGCCCTGATGAACACGGGCGGAACCCTGCTGAACATTCTGTGGCTGATTTTCTTCGGCTGGTGGCTGTGCATCATGCATATTTTTGCCGGTATTGCACAGTGCATTACGATTATTGGTATTCCGGTGGGGATCGCGAACTTTAAGATCGCCGCTATTGCCCTCTGGCCCGTCGGGCGCAGGGTTGTTCCGGTTGAAGTGGCCCAGGCGGCGCGCGAAGCAAACGCTCGCCGTCGTTTTCAGTAAATAAGGACTGGCCGCGTTTATGCTAAGCCCACTGCTTCGCCGTTATACCTGGAACAGCACCTGGCTTTATAACGTCAGGATATTTATCGCGCTTTGCGGCACGGTTGCCCTGCCCTGGTGGCTGAATGACGTCAAGCTCACCATCCCACTTACGCTGGGGGTGGTGGCCGGGGCGCTGGCGGACCTGGACGATCGCCTGGCCGGGCGTTTACGTAACCTGGTCATCACGCTCGTCTGCTTTTTTATCGCGTCAGCGTCCGTTGAGCTGCTTTTCCCCTGGCCCTGGCTGTTTGCCCTTGGCCTTACGCTCTCAACCAGCGGGTTTATTTTGCTGGGCGGCCTTGGGCAGCGCTATGCCACCATCGCGTTTGGTGCATTGCTGATCGCCATCTACACCATGCTGGGCGTTTCCCTGTACGACCAGTGGTACCAGCAGCCGGTACTGCTGCTGCTCGGCGCCGTCTGGTACAACCTGCTAACGCTAACCGGTCATCTGATCTTCCCGGTTCGTCCGCTGCAGGATAATCTCGCCCGCAGCTTTGAGCAGCTAGCCCACTATCTCGAACTGAAATCCCGACTGTTCGACCCGGATATTGAGGAAGACAGCCAGGCTCCGCTTTACGATCTGGCGCTGGCCAATGGCCAACTGGTCGCCACCCTGAACCAGACAAAAGCCTCGCTGCTGACCCGCCTGCGCGGCGATCGCGGTCAGCGTGGAACCCGAAGGACCCTACACTACTATTTTGCTGCTCAGGACATACATGAGCGCGCCAGCTCATCGCACGTTCAGTATGCCGCCCTGCGCGAGAAGTTCCGCTACAGCGACGTGATGTTCCGCTTCCAGCGCCTGCTGTCCATGCAGTCCCAGGCCTGCCAGCAGCTCTCGCGCTCCATCCTGCTGCGCACGCCCTATCAGCATGACCCGCGCTTTGAACGCGTATTTAGCCACCTTGATGCGGCGCTCGATCGCGTTCAGGCCAGCGGAACGTCGCCGGAACACATCAAAGCACTTGGTTTTTTGCTGAACAACCTGCGGGCGATTGACGCTCAGCTGGCGACCATTGAGTCCGAACAGGCGATGGCGCTTCCGGGCAGCGAGGCAGAAAACCAGCTTGCTGATGACAGCGTGCACAGCGTCAGCGATATGTGGCTACGGCTGAGCCGCAACTTTACGCCGGAGTCGGCGCTCTTTCGCCACGCTGTGAGGATGTCGCTGGTGCTGTGCGTGGGTTATGCCTTTATCCAGATAACCGGGCTGCACCACGGCTACTGGATCCTGCTCACCAGCCTGTTCGTCTGCCAGCCGAACTACAACGCCACCCGCCATCGTCTTGCGCTGCGTATTATCGGCACGCTGGTTGGCGTCGCGATTGGCCTTCCGGTGCTCTATTTTGTGCCCTCCATTGAAGGTCAGCTGATTCTGATCGTCATTACCGGCGTGCTGTTCTTCGCATTTCGCAACGTGCAGTATGCCCATGCCACCATGTTCATCACTTTGCTGGTGCTGCTCTGCTTTAACCTGCTGGGTGAAGGGTTTGAAGTCGCCCTGCCCCGCGTGATCGATACCCTGATTGGCTGCGCGATTGCCTGGGCTGCGGTCAGCTTTATCTGGCCAGACTGGCGTTTCCGCAATTTGCCGCGGGTGGTAGACAGGGCAATGAACGCCAACTGTCGCTACCTTGACGCCATCCTGGAGCAGTACCACCAGGGGCGCGATAACCGTCTGGCGTACCGGATAGCCCGTCGCGATGCGCACAACAGTGATGCAGAACTGGCCTCCGTTGTCTCGAACATGTCAACGGAGCCTCGCGCCACGGCGGAGATTCGTGAGACGGCGTTCCGCCTGCTCTGCCTGAACCATACGTTCACCAGCTATATTTCGACGCTGGGCGCCCACCGTGAGAAGCTCACCAACCCGGGTATTCTTAATCTGCTCGATGACGCCGTCTGCTATGTCGATGACGCGCTACATCATCGACCCGCCGATGAGCCGCGCGTTCAACAGGCGCTGGATGAGCTGGCTCAACGCATTGCGCATCTTGACCCAGGAAACGACAGCAAAGCGCCGCTGGTGCTTCAACAGATCGGCCTGCTTATCGCTCTGCTGCCTGAAATTTGCCGGCTGCAACAGCAAATTGCTACCTGGAGGAGTGATTCTCCTGTGGCTCAGGCAGCGCATTAAACCACTCCGTCAGCTCCCGGCGAATGCCTGCCGGGAGTGCCGCCTCATGCAGCCCTTCGATTGCCCCCTCAAGCGCGAAGAGAACTTTAATACTGAGCGCTTTATTCTTTGCCCGCATCTTTAGCCAGCTCGCTCTGGCACCCAGCGCCCGCAGCGTTTCTTCATTGGTAATGCCTGCTTCAAAGAGCAAAACCTCAATCTGAAAGGTCAGGTTTGGCAGATCTTTTAGTCGGTTACGCTGATGGCGCTGATAGCGCTCTTTTCTTGCCGCGCTGAGCGCAAACGAAGAGAGCTCAAGCAGCCGCTCCCTGTCCTGCCATAATCCGTCATCCACGCGGTAATAGTTGAGCAGCACCGGGCGGCCTCGCTTCATCAACGTTAAAAATGAAGAGGCATTTTTGACACAGTATTTGGCACTCTCCTCACAGGCCCGCAGGTAAAGCTCGCCATCAGACACCATGGCAAAGACGGCATCATCCACCGCCAGGGTGTAGCCTCCAAACAGCGCGCGATGATGGATCTCGCCCAGTGGTGAAAGGTATTCCTGGGATTTATAAATCCGTTCATAAGATATCTTTTTCATGATATTTCCCTTCAAAATCATAAAGTAACAACGAAATTTCTTACTAGCGGATCCGTTAGCAGGAAAATAGGCAACTTATCTCCGTTGAGCAAGATGAATTTGCAAGGGGCATCAAGATTGAATGAATTTTGCGAGTCGCTTTCCGAAAATGAGGTTGATCTTTATGCATACAGGAGTTACTGTATATCCATACAGTAACTACAGGGCTGGAATGAATATGCACACTTCAGGCTATGCAAATCGCTCAACCTCTCTCTCTTCTACCGCAGGCAATGCCGCGCAGAAATCCGTCGAGCGTGTTTCCACGGGGCTTATCAGTGAAGTGGTTTATCGTGAAGACCAGCCCCTGTTGACGCAACTTTTGCTGTTGCCGTTATTGCAACAGCTCGGGCAGCAATCGCGCTGGCAGCTTTGGCTCACGCCTCAGCAAAAACTGAGCCGTGAGTGGGTGCAGTCCGCAGGCCTTCCGCTGACCAAGGTTATGCAAATTAATCAGCTCGCACCGTGCGATACCGTTGAGTCGATGATCCGCGCGTTACGCACCGGAAATTACAGCGTGGTGATTGGGTGGTTATCGGAAGAATTGACGGAAGAAGAACATTTCCGTCTGACTGAAGCCGCCGAAGAAGGGAATGCGATCGGGTTCATCATGCGTCCAGTTCGATCGGATTCTTACCGCAAAGGACAACTTTCCGGGCTAAAAATTCACTCAAATTTGTACCATTGAGTGAAATTAAGATTTTTCCTGGAATTTTTTTTGACAGCAAGATGAGATTTAAGTTCCCAATCTCAAAATTGCGGAAAGGCTTGTCTGGTGCGGTTCTCCTTAATTTTATTGCACAAAATTCGTTCAAAAAATGTTAAATAATCGGTATACGGAACTTTTTTTTTCATATGCCTGACGGACTTCACACTTGTAAGTTTTCAGCTACGTTGTAGACTTTACATCGCCAGGGGTGCTCGGCCTAAGCCGAAGATATCGGTAGATTTATATTTGACCACGCCCCCCGGTGAAGGATTTAACCGTGATTCTCAGTTGAGACATTCATGGCGAATTTTGGATGATAACGAGGCGCAAAAAATGAAAAAGACAGCTATCGCGATTGCAGTGGCACTGGCTGGCTTCGCTACCGTAGCGCAGGCCGCTCCGAAAGATAATACCTGGTATGCAGGTGGTAAACTGGGCTGGTCTCAGTTCCACGACACCGGCTGGTACGACAGCGCAAACAACAATGATGGCCCTACTCACAAGAGCCAGCTTGGTGCAGGTGCGTTCGGTGGCTATCAGGTTAACCCGTATGTTGGTTTTGAAATGGGTTACGACTGGTTAGGTCGTATGCCATACAAAGGCGACAACGTAAACGGCGCTTTCAAAGCACAGGGCGTTCAGCTGACCGCTAAACTGGGTTACCCAGTAACTGACGATCTGGACGTGTACACCCGTCTGGGCGGCATGGTATGGCGCGCTGACTCCAGCAACAGCCGTGCTGGCGACGATCATGACACCGGTGTTTCCCCAGTATTCGCTGGTGGCGTTGAGTGGGCTATGACCCGTGACATCGCTACCCGTCTGGAATACCAGTGGGTTAACAACATCGGCGACGGCAACACCGTTGGTGTTCGTCCAGACAACGGCATGCTGAGCGTAGGTGTTTCCTACCGCTTCGGCCAGCAGGAAGATGCAGCACCAGTTGTTGCTCCAGCGCCGGCTCCAGCTCCAGAAGTACAGACCAAGCACTTCACTCTGAAGTCTGACGTTCTGTTCAACTTCAACAAAGCGACTCTGAAACCAGAAGGCCAGCAGGCACTGGATCAGCTGTACACCCAGCTGAGCAACCTGGATCCTAAAGACGGTTCCGTAGTGGTTCTGGGCTTCACCGACCGTATCGGTTCTGACGCTTACAACCAGAAACTGTCTGAGAAACGTGCTCAGTCTGTTGTTGATTACCTGATCTCTAAAGGTATCCCAGCTAACAAGATCTCCCCACGTGGTATGGGCGAATCTAACCCAGTTACTGGCAACACCTGTGACAACGTGAAAGCTCGCGCTGCACTGATCGACTGCCTGGCTCCAGATCGTCGCGTAGAGATCGAAGTTAAAGGCATCAAAGACGTTGTAACTCAGCCAGCGGCATAAGTTATCGTCTTAAAAAAAACCCCGCCATGCGGGGTTTTTTATTGTCTGAAGAAAAGCAAAAATCTACTTTTTACCCAACAGCGCCTGAAGGTCGTTCTTCAGCGTCGACATCTGGCTGGCGTACTTCTCTTTATGCTCGGCGTCTTCAATCAACTGCACGATGGTTTCCGACAGCGTTTTACCTCGTCGTTGGGCAAGCCCGGCCAGACGCTGCCAGACTACGAACTCCAGGTCGATTGATTTTTTGCGCGTGTGCTGATGCTCCGCATTAAAATGCCGTTTGCGTCGCGCGCGGATAGTTTGCTTCATCCGGTTTAGCAGCGCAGGATTGATGTGTTTCTCAATCCAGCCGTTAACCTGTACCGGTTCATTTTCGAGGGTCAGCAAAATATCCACGGCTTCTTGCGCAGCGCTGGCTTCGACGTAGCAGGTGATCAGCTCCCCTTCACGGTGCTTTTTGACCAGGTACTTCCATTTCCAGCCGCTTTCGAGATTTTCCAGTTGTTGATATTTCATTGCGATCTCAGTGTTACCACGTAACTCTGTTCAGAATATCAGTTTTTTAGCAATCTGCTGAAAAGAAATCATATCCTGTGAGTGAATGCAGCCAATCGGCCAGCCGAAATACCCAATCCCGCTTGGGTACACCCCCTCGCTTACGGTATACTCCACGCTTTTACATCTGACTAAAAAACATCAACTTTGACCATTACGAAACTTGCATGGCGTGACCTTGTTCCGGATACCGAAAGTTATCAGGAACTGTTTGCACAGCCAGATCTCGCAAAAGAACACGAATTCATCCTTAGCGATACGCAGCCACGTTTGCATTATGCGCTGGAGCAGGTGTTAAGCCCTTGGGCAACTGCGCCATTCATGCTGCTCAAGGCTCCGGAAGAAGCGGAATACCTTACGCTGCTTGGAGATGCCGTACGCCAGCTGAAGCCGGAAGCGAATGCCGTTTTTGGCGGCCAGTATCGTATCGCGGGACATGATGTCACATTCGAACCGGCGGCGCAGGCCGATGGCGGCTTTGCCGCTAAGGGTGAAGTGATTACCGCTAACTGGGTCGAGGCTGAACAGCTTTTTGGTTGTCTGCGCCAGTTTAACGGTGAACTTTCGCTGCAGCCGGGGCTGGTACACCGCGCAAATGGCGGTGTTCTCATCATATCTCTCCGCACCCTGCTCTCGCAGCCGCTGTTGTGGATGCGTCTGAAAACTATCGTTACTCAACAGCGTTTCGACTGGGTCGGCTACGACGAATCTCGTCCTCTGCCTGTCTCCGTTCCGTCTATGCCGCTGTCGCTGACCGTCGTGCTGACGGGCGACCGCGAATCGCTGGCAGACTTCCAGGAAATGGAACCTGAACTGGCTGAGCAGGCGGTATATAGCGAATACGAAGATAACATCCAGATCGCCGATGCCGACGATATGACGCAGTGGTGCCAGTGGGTGATGGCCGTTGCAGAACGTTTTGCCCTGCCAACGCCTGCGGCTGACGCGTGGCCAGGCTTAATCCGTGAAGCGGTACGCTACACCGGTGATCAGGAAACGCTGCCGCTTTGCCCGCTCTGGATCGGCAAACAGCTGCGTGAAGTGGGTGTGATTAGCGGTAACGGTGCGTTCACCGGAGAGCAGCTCACCCAGATGCTGGCGCAGCGCGAATGGCGAGAAGGCTATCTTGCCGACCGTATGCAGGATGAAATTCTGCTGGAACAAATTCTGGTGGAAACCGAAGGCGAACGCGTCGGGCAGATCAACGCCCTGTCGGTCATTGAATTTCCTGGCCATCCGCGCGCATTCGGGGAACCGTCCCGAATCAGCTGCGTGGTGCATATTGGCGACGGCGAGTTCACCGATATCGAACGAAAAGCCGAGCTGGGCGGCAACATTCACGCGAAGGGCATGATGATCATGCAGGCGTTTTTAATGTCAGAGCTACAGCTCGAGCAGCAGATCCCCTTCTCCGCCTCGCTGACGTTTGAGCAGTCCTACAGCGAAGTGGATGGCGATAGCGCCTCTATGGCGGAGCTGTGCGCCTTGATCAGCGCCCTGGCGGAAGTGCCCATCAACCAGAATATTGCGATCACCGGTTCGGTGGACCAGTTTGGTCGTGCGCAGCCAGTGGGTGGCCTCAACGAAAAAATTGAAGGCTTCTTCGCTATCTGCCAGCAGCGCGGTTTAAACGGCAAACAGGGTGTGATTATTCCCGCGCCCAACGCACGCCATTTGAGCCTCAGCCAGGATATTCTGGATGCCGTTGAGCAAGAGCAGTTCGCTATCTGGGCCATCGAGGGGATTGAGGATGCACTACCCTTACTGACAAACCTGGTATGGGATGGCGAAGGGCAAACCACCCTGATGCAGACTATCCAGGAGCGCATTGCTCAGGCGACGCAGCAGGACGCTCGCCACCGTTATCCATGGCCGTTACGCTGGCTGGGCTGGTTTGGTTCGAACTGATCGGACTTGTTCAGCGTACACGTGTTAGCTATCCTGCGTCCTTCACTAAAATAAGGCTTACTGAGAACATGGTAGATAAACGCGAATCCTATACAAAAGAAGATCTTCTTGCCTCTGGTCGCGGTGAACTGTTTGGCGCGAAAGGCCCACAGTTACCGGCCCCGAACATGCTGATGATGGACCGTGTCGTGAAAATGACCGAAACCGGCGGCAACTTCGATAAGGGTTACGTAGAAGCAGAGCTCGATATCAATCCGGACCTGTGGTTCTTCGGTTGCCACTTTATCGGCGATCCGGTCATGCCTGGCTGTCTGGGCCTGGATGCCATGTGGCAGCTGGTTGGCTTCTATCTGGGCTGGCTGGGCGGCGAAGGTAAAGGCCGCGCGCTGGGCGTGGGCGAAGTAAAATTCACCGGTCAGGTTCTGCCTACAGCGAAGAAAGTGACCTACCGTATTCACTTCAAGCGCATCGTTAACCGCCGCCTGATTATGGGTCTGGCAGATGGCGAAGTGCTGGTCGACGGTCGTCTGATCTACAGCGCAAGCGACCTGAAAGTGGGTCTGTTCCAGGACACGTCCGCGTTCTGATTGTGCTTTAGGCACCCCCATAAAGGCGAAACCTCCGCATTGCGGAGGTTTCTTTTTTGAAAGAGACGTTATCAGGCTATGAGTGCCCTGTCGCCGATGGCTTCTCGCCAGCCTCCAAGCCATTGTGACCTTTGATTTATCGTCTGATAAGGACACATTTCTTTAGAACGTCCAGCGATGCCGGCCTGATAACCACGTTGATGAGCCCGTTCCAGGCGATCTCGTTTCTGTCTCTTCATGCCTCGTTTCCCTCATTCTTTTGTCTGGTGGAAAGAAAACAGTGTCTGCACTCGATGCACAGGCACAGATAACGAATACCCCGAATTAGTCGCAGCGTCAATGTTCAAAATTCATACGGGTGTCATATTTGTGAGCTAGCTGGAAGTTCATTTGTACAAAAATTGTGACGTGGCACAAGTAACGATCTGAAGTGAAAACGAAAAAAAAACCGCAATCAGCGACAGGCCAACTGCGGTTTTTGATGATGAATTTTACTTATGGCATCCGGGAAATTTCTCTCGCGATGCTGGCCGACTCCTGGGCCCAGCCCTGAGCCAGCACTTTCACCATTTCGTCATAGCCATCTTTTTGCTGCTTCAGCTCCAGATGGAAAGGACGCTTAATCAGCTGCCCCTGATGGTTCAGCAACCACTCCCCACCGATCACCACCGCACCGTCATAGCGGCCATGGAAGGCCGAGACCGTGACGTTCAGCGTATCCTGGTCGTTACCCAACGGCTGTGACGCGACAACCCAGCCCGGAAGCTGGCTGCCCAGGTTGGCCACCAGCGTGTTGCGCAGCTGCTGATCCAGCGGGCTGGCCCACAGGTTGTTGGTCGCAATCACGTATTTAACGTCGCTGGTCTGATAAACCACACCGTTTCCTGCCAGATAATCCGGCACTGCAACCTGCTCAACCCACAGCTGACGGTTTCCCTGCGAAGCGGTACTCTGGGTACCAGCCTGTGCCATCAGCGGTAGCTGATAGTAGCTTTTTGTTTCACTCCCTGAGCTACAGGCCGTGAGTACCATTGCTCCTACAATCGCTAGCCATTTTTTCATTGTTTCGCCCTCTTCGGCTCAGGATCCTTTTTATCTTTCGCTTCGAACACCAGCGCATTGCTCTTCTCGTTGAGCGTTTTCAGCACCGGCTGCAGTTCACGTAAGACCTGATCAAGACGCTGCATGTCTGCCACCATCTTGTTATAGGCCGCTGAGCCCGGCTGGAAGCCCTGCATACTGCGGTTCAGCTCGCGCAGCGTTTTCTGCATGTCCTGCGGCAGCTGCTGCATACTCTGGCTCGCGGTGATCTTATTGATGTTATCCAGCGTGGTTTGCAGACGACGCATCGTTGCCTGGCTTTCGCTCAGCGAGTTCGTCGCCGCTTCGATCATCGGATTCAGTGGCAGATTGTTAATCTTATCCAGGGTCTCCATCAGACGCTGCTGGATCTGCGCCAGACCGCTGCTCACCGTTGGGATGATCTTGTAACCACCGAATTCACGAATACCGGTAATCGGCGGCGCTTTCGGGTAGAAGTCCATATCCACATACAGGGCACCGGTTACCAGGTTGCCGGTTTTCAGCGACCCGCGCAGGCCGCGCTCCATCAGTTGACTGATATGGGTGGCAATATCCTGGCTCTCACCAATCTGATTAAGCAGACGTTCCGGCTCGATGCGAATCAGCACCGGAATGCGGTAATCATCATCCAGCATCTGGCTCAGGCCCGGGACAAAGAAGGGAACTTGTCCAACCGTACCCAGACGAATACCGCGAAACTCCACCGGTGCGCCCGGCTGCAGGCCGCGAACGGAGTCCTTAAAGAACATCAGGAAGTCAACGTGATCGGTATAGAGCGCGTCCTGAATGCTTCGCTGATCGTCAAAGAGACGGAAAGCGGTATTCTCTGCGACCGGCTGCCCCAAATCCAGGCCTTCCGGCACGTCAAAACTCACGCCGCCGCCAAACAGCGTGGTCAGCGAGCCCATCTCAACGCGCATGCCTGCCGACGTCAGATCCACCGCGATCCCGCTGTCTTTCCAGAAACGGACGTTGCTGGTGACCAGCCGATCGTTAGGCGCATTGATGAAGAGCTGATAGCTGATCGCGCGCTTCTGCGGATCGAACGTGCTTTTCTCAACGGACCCGACGCGATAGCCGCGGAACAGGACCGGGTCGCCCGCCGTAAGCTGGCCCGCTTTTTTACTGTCGAGGATGACGCGGATGCCCTTGGCATCCGGCGGCGCAAGCGGCGGTGAATCCAGAAGCTGGTATTTGGCAGGCTGGTTACCCTTGGCGCCCGGCTGCAGCTCAATGTAGGCACCCGAAAGCAGCGTCCCTAAGCCGCTGATGCCCTCACGCCCCACCTGCGGCTTAACAACCCAGAAAACGGAATCGCCGTGCAGCAGTTTTTCCATGCCGGCATTAAGGCGCGCCTTAATCTCCACATGGGTTAAATCGTCGGTCAGGGTTGCGCTTTCCACCACGCCCACATCCACGCTACGGCTTTTGATGGTCGTTTTACCGCCCTCAATTCCCTCGGCATTGGTGGTGATCAGCGTGACTTCCGGTCCCTGATGGCTGTAATGATAAAACAGGATCCAGGCACCGATCAGCGCAGTCACGATGGGAAAAATCCACACCGGCGACCAGTTTTTGACCTTCTGCACTTTCGCCTCTCCACTCTTATTTTCCATGCTCTTACTCTTCCTCATGGCTTGATTCAGGCTCACGATCCCACGATAAACGAGGGTCGAAGGTCATGGCCGCAAACATGGTCATAATTACCACCAGTGCAAACATTAAAGCCCCCATCGCGGGATAAATACTCATCAAACCGCCCATCCGCACCAGCGCAGAGAGAACGGCGATGACAAACACGTCAATCATCGACCAGCGTCCGACAAATTCGACCACTTCATAAATCAGGTGCATACGTTCGCTGTCGCGTTTCCCATGCCCCTTCGCATCCCAGCAGAGCCAGGCGATGGCGATCATTTTTAAGGTGGGCACCATAATACTGGCGATAAAAATGACCCCGGCGACCGGATAAGAACCTTCGCCCCACAGCAGAATGACCCCGGCCAGGATCGTCGAGGGCATTTTGTCCCCGAGCAAATCGGTAATCATGATCGGCAGAATATTGGCAGGCAGATAGAGCATGATGGACGTGACCAGCAGCGCCATCGTCCACTGCAGGCTATTTTTACGGCGTACGTGACCTTTGGTTTCACAGCGCGGACACACGTCGAGATCGGCGGGCAGCACGGCGGTGCAGCATGGGCAAGAACGCAGCCCCTGACGAATGCCGGGCACGCCGACCTTCACCGTCTGCGCAAGCGTCGGTGCCGGGGCGATATCATCCCATGCCCAGCGCCTGTCCACGCACTGAAATGCGCGCAGCTGCAGAACGCAGTACAGGCACCACGGAATAAAGCTGCTGCCGATGCCCACATCGCCGTAGGCCATCAGCTTCACGAAGCTGACCAGAATGCCCGCCAGAAAAATCTCGGCCATGCCCCAGCTTTTGAGCTGGAACAGGATACGCGCGAGCCAGATTTTCAGTGATGTCGACATCCTGACGCGGTTCACCAGCAAAAGGATGACGATCAGGCACAAGGCCGGGACTATCTGGACAAACAGGAGAAAAAAGGTGCCGAGGCTGGCGTAATCTTCCGAGAACATCACGCCCGGGATCTCCAGCAGATCCACCTGGCTGGTCATTCCCCCCACCTTCATATAGATGAAGGGGAAGAGATTGGAGAGCAGCAGCATGAACAGTGCCGCCAGAGCGTAGGCAGTGGGACGCTGCCTTGGCGCGTCCCACTCGGTTGTCAACGTCGTCCCGCAACGTGGACACAGGGCTTTATGTCCGTGACCAAGCTCTGGCAACGCCACGAGCATATCGCATTGCGAGCATAAAATATGCCGGTCGGCATGGTGCTGGTCACACATATGTTATCCCTGTTTATGCGCCGTTTTTCAGAGACTCAAGGTACTCCCAGCGCTCAAAGGCCTCTTCCAGGGCTTTTTCAGCCGCGGAGAGTTCAGCCAGTACTTTCTGAGTATAGTCATGCGATTGGGTAAAGAATGACGCATCAGCAACCTGCGATTGCAGATCCTCAAGCGCAGCCTCCAGCTCTTCAAGACGCTGGGGTAGCCCCTCCAGTTCGCGCTGCAGGTTATAACTTAGTTTAGCCGAGGTTTTCTTGACAGTTTCTGCTTTTGCGACAGCAGGTTCCGGTCCATTTTTGGATTTCGCCTGTTTTATCGCCAGCGACTGGGCCTGCTGCCCTTTTGCATCATGATAACCGCCAACGTACTGGCCGATTCGCCCTTCACCCTCGAAGATCCAGCATTCGGTCACGGTGTTGTCCACGAACTGACGATCGTGGCTGACCAGCATCACGGTACCCTGATAACCGTCAATCAGCTCTTCGAGCAGTTCCAGCGTTTCGACATCCAGGTCGTTCGTTGGTTCATCGAGGATCAGCAGGTTGCTTGGCTTCAGGAACAGGCGCGCCAGCAGAAGACGGTTTCGCTCCCCCCCCGACAGCGCACGCACCGGCGTCATGGCGCGTTTCGGATGGAACAGGAAGTCCTGCAGGTAGCCCAGCACGTGACGCGGCTTGCCGTTCACCATCACTTCCTGCTTGCCTTCGGCGAGGTTATCCATCACCGTCCGGTCGGGATCCAGCTCCGCGCGGTGCTGGTCGAAGTAGGCCACTTCCAGCTTGGTCCCGCAGTGAATGCGGCCGCTGTCTGCCTGCAGCTGGCCGAGCATCAGCTTCAGCAACGTGGTTTTACCGCAGCCGTTCGGGCCAATCAGGGCTATTTTGTCGCCGCGCTGAACCTGCGCGGAGAAGTCCTTCACCAGCACTTTACCGTCAACCTGATAGTTAACGTTCTCCATTTCGAAGACAATCTTGCCGGAGCGGGACGCCTCTTCCACCTGCATTTTGGCGCTGCCCATCACTTCACGGCGTTCGCTGCGCTCGCGGCGCATCGCCTTCAGGGCACGCACGCGGCCTTCGTTACGGGTACGGCGGGCTTTAATGCCCTGGCGGATCCAGACCTCTTCCTGCGCCAGCTTGCGGTCAAACTCGGCATTTTGCAGCTCTTCCACGCGCAGGTTTTCTTCTTTTTCGAGCAGATAGGTATCGTAATCGCCGGGATAGGTCACCAGCTTGCCGCGATCGAGGTCGACAATGCGCGTCGCCATATTGCGAATAAACGAACGGTCGTGCGAGATAAAGATGATGGTGCCGCTGAAGGTTTTCAGGAACCCTTCCAGCCAGTCGATCGCTTCAATATCCAGGTGGTTAGTCGGTTCGTCCAGCAGCAGCACCTTCGGCCCGCTGACCAGCGCGCGGCCCAAGGCTGCTTTACGCAGCCAGCCGCCGGAGAGTGCCGACAGCTCCATATCGGGTTCCAGACCGAGCTGCGCCAGCACTTCATTAATGCGGTTTTCAAGCTGCCACAGGCCGTGATGATCGAGCATCTCCTGCACTTTCGCCAGCTCGTTGAGGTTTTTGTCGCTCGGATCGGTCATCACCAGATGCGAAATCTCGTGATAACGCTTCAGGTATTCGGCCTGCTCGGAGATCCCCTCCGCCACGAAATCGTACACGCTGCCGGTCACGTGACGCGGTGGATCCTGCTGCAGGCGGGAGACAATCAGATCCTGCTCGTAAACAATACGCCCGTCATCCAGGCCCTGCTCGCGGTTGAGGATTTTCATCAGCGTGGATTTACCCGCGCCGTTACGGCCCACCAGGCAGACGCGCTCGTTATCTTCGATATGCAGCTCTGCATTGTCGAGAAGCGGTGAGTCGCTGAAGGAGAGCCACGCGCCGTGCATACTAATTAAAGACATTTATTTTTCCTTTCAGACCGCGGTAATCAACCAGCAGTTATGGATTTGACGGTTACGCGCAAAGTCCTGAGACAGCGTTTTTTGGCTGATTTCTTGTGCTTTCAGTCCCAGGGCCGCTAAGCCGTTGTGATCCATACGGAAGCCGCGTTTGTTGTTCGAGAACATAATAATGCCGCCCTTGCGCAGCAGGCGCTTCAGGTCGGTCATCAGGCGCAGGTGATCGCGTTGAACGTCAAAGCTATCTTCCATACGCTTGGAGTTGGAGAAGGTCGGCGGATCGATAAAGATCAGGTCAAACTGCTCGTCGGTGTCGCGCAGCCAGCCCAGCACGTCGGCCTGCATCAGGCGGTGCTGACGCCCGGTTAACCCGTTCAGGCGCAGGTTGCGTTCCGCCCACTCCAGATAGGTACGCGACATATCCACCGTAGTGGTGCTGCGCGCCCCGCCCAGACCTGCATGCACGCTGGCGCTGCCGGTATAGGAGAAGAGGTTCAGGAAGTCTTTGCCCTTGCTCATCTGGCCCAGCATGCGGCGGGCGATACGGTGGTCGAGGAACAGGCCGGTATCGAGATAGTCGGTCAGGTTGACCCACAGGCGGGCGTTGTATTCGCCCACCTCGATAAAGTCGCCCTTCTCACCCATCTTCTGATACTGGTTTTTGCCTTTCTGACGCTCGCGGGTTTTCAGCACCAGCCTGTTTGGTGCAATACCCAGTACGGCGATGGTGGCGGCAATGACGTCCAGCATGCGCTGACGCGCTTTTTGCGCATCAATGGTTTTCGGCGGCGCATATTCCTGAATCACCACCCAGTCCGCGTAGCGGTCAACCGCCACGTTGTATTCCGGTAGATCGGCATCGTACAGGCGATAGCATTCAATGCCCTCCTGCTTCGCCCACTTCTCAAATTTCTTCAGATTTTTGCGCAGGCGGTTGGCGTAATCTTCCGCCACGCCGGACGGCTTGCTGTCGGCCGCCTTCTCCGCCAGATGGTAGTTTTTCTGCACGCAGTCCAGCGGGCCGTTTTTCGCCTTAAACTGGCGATCGGCGCGCAGCTGCAGGCAGCTCAGCAGTTCCGGCGAGGCGCTGAACAGAGACAGGTTCCAGCCGCCGAAGTGGTCCTTCATGTTGCGGCCCAGCAGGCTGTGCAGGGCGATCAGCGCCGGTTCGCTGTCGAGACGCTCGCCGTATGGCGGGTTGCTGATCACGGTACCGTACGGGCCTTTCGGCAGCGGGTTGGTCAGGTTCGCCACGTCCTTCACCTCGAAGGTGACCAGTTCGCCGATACCGGCGCGGCGGGCGTTGCTGCGCGCGCGCTCAATGACGCGCGGGTCGCTGTCCGAACCGTAGAAATGCGAGGTGTACTCCGCCAGGCCCTTACGCGCGCGGGTCTGCGCCTCGTCTTTGACCTCTTTCCAGAGGGCTTCATCGTGCTGCGCCCAGCCCTTAAAGCCCCAGTGGCCACGGTGCAGTCCTGGCGCACGGTCGGTGGCCAGCATCGCGGCTTCAATCAGCAGCGTACCGGAACCACACATCGGATCGAGCAGCGGCGTGCCCGGCTGCCAGCCGGAACGCATGACGATCGCGGCCGCCAGGGTCTCTTTGATTGGCGCCATCCCGGTGCGATCGCGGTAGCCGCGCAGGTGCAGGCCGGCGCCGCTCAGATCGAGAGAGATGCTTGCCGTGTCGCCGTTCAGCCAGACGTTGATACGCAGATCCGGGTTCTCACGATCGACGTTCGGACGTTCCTTATTTTTGCGCGTGAAGCAGTCCACGATGGCGTCTTTTACGCGCAGGGCACCGTACTGGCTGTTGCGGATCTCGTCGTTCACGCCGTTAAAGTGCACCGCAAAGGTAGCATTCGGGGTAAAGATCTCTGTCCAGTCGATCATCTGAACGCCGGTATAGAGATCCAGGTCACTGTAGACCCTGCACTCCTTCATCGGCAGCATGATGCGCGACGCCAGACGGCTCCACATCAGGCTCTGGTAAATAAGCCGCGTGTCGCCCTCAAAATGGACACCACCCTGAACCACCTGGCACTCTTGCGCGCCCAGGCTTTCCAGTTCAGTTTTTAACAGCTCTTCCAGCCCACGGGCCGTACTGGCAAACAGAGAATTCATATCGTCACTTTTACTCTTAGAAAATTGTCGCGCATTATAGCTAATATGGCGTGTATGTCATAAAGTTGAAGGCTTATTTTCATTTGTGGGAGTGTGCAGTGGCGACGTTATCCAGGCTTTTTATTCATCCGGTGAAATCCATGCGCGGCATCGGCGTCTCTCACGCGCTGGCCGACATGAGCGGATTCGCCTTCGATCGCATTTTTATGGTCACCGAGCCGGACGGCACGTTCATTACCGCACGCCAGTTCCCGCAGATGGTTCGCTTTACCCCTTCCCCGCTTCACGACGGTTTGCATTTGACCGCGCCGGACGGTTCCAGCGCGGTGATTCGCTTTGCTGATTTTGCGCCCGTCGACGCGCCAACGGAAGTGTGGGGTAACCATTTTACCGCACGCATCGCCCCGGATGAGATCAATCGCTGGCTGAGCGGCTTCTTCTCCCGCGACGTGCAGCTGCGCTGGGTGGGGCCTGAACTGACGCGGCGCGTGAAGCGTCATGACGCCGTTCCCCTCTCCTTCGCCGATGGCTTTCCGTTCCTGCTGACCAATGAAGCCTCGCTGCGTGATTTACAAGGCCGGTGCAAAGCCAGCGTTCAGATGGAACAGTTCCGTCCGAACCTGGTGGTGACGGGTGCCGACGCCTGGGAAGAAGACACCTGGAAAGTGATCCGCATTGGCAGCGTCATTTTTGACGTGGTGAAGCCCTGCAGTCGCTGCATTTTCACGACGGTGAGCCCTGAGAAAGGCCAGAAGCACCCTTCCGGCGAACCGCTGAAGACGCTGCAGTCGTTCCGCACCGCGCAGGATAACGGCGACGTCGATTTCGGCCAGAACCTCATCCCGCGCACCAGCGGCGCAATCCGCGTCGGTGATGAGGTCGAGATCCTTGCCCGTGGGCCTGCAAGAGCGTACGGCCCGGGCCAGGAGGAGGAGTTTGTTGACGTTGAGACAAACGTTGCCGCTGCGGTAGAGATTCACTGGCAGGGCACGGCAATCCGTGGCAACAATCAGCAGGTATTACTGGAGCAGCTGGAGCAGGCCGGTATTCGCGTACCCTATTCCTGTCGCGCGGGAATTTGCGGATGCTGCCGCATCAAGCTGGTAGAAGGTGAAGTGACTGCGCTGAAGAAATCTGCAGTGGGTGATGACGGGACCATTCTGTGCTGTAGCTGCGTCCCAAAAACGTCCGTACAGCTGGAAGCTTAAACCGCCTGTTCGAGGCTGAAGGAATCGACGCGCAGCTGTGGCTTCAGCCTGTCGTTCATGACTTTGATGGCATCACCAAGCTGCATCGTCCGCCCGGCAATCGTGACGCCGGGCTGCGCCAGCAGACAAAGCGCGGCATTTTCGCCCGGCTCAACCACTAACAGGCTCACCTCTTCGGCGGTATCGCTCAGATTGACGCTGGCCGCATCGCCCGTTGCCGGGGTCCAGCTCATACCATGCGCAAGAAAATGCCAGCTTTTTGGCATCTGCGGTTTCAGGAAACGAATGGCCACCAGCGCATTTAATACCAGCTCTGCGCGCTGCTCTTTTGAGAGCACCAGATCGCGGCATTTTTCTTCAAAGGAGAAATAAAGCGCAGCGTCATCAACGCAAAAGCCCGACGGGGAAAACGCGTCCGGGGTTAACATGCGGCGGGCAAAACGAGAACGAAACAACATGCCATTGGCTAAATCGAGCATCATTCGGTCATGCTCGTCGCAAAAATACCAGCGCCAGTTATCGTCAGGTTTAATTCGCATGTCTCTCTCCCGTCCCCGAAACGTCCTGTACTAAAAATGTCCTGTTTGCCGCCTCGTTTATAACACCATTAATAAAAGACTATAATGTTTAAATAAGCAACAGTGACGGAATATAAAACAACCAGGGCTGGAAATAAAGCCCTGGTTGTCTGATAAGGAGAAAAGATTAGATATGCGTAACGATTTCTTTAATCAGCGGCGGCCCTTTGAAAATAAAGCCGGAATAAATTTGCACCAGCGACGCTCCCGCCGCCATCTTCTCGCGCGCAGCAATCACGGAGTCGATACCGCCGACGCCAATAATCGGCAGGCGTCCTTTTAATTCCGCAGACAGGGCGCGAATAATTTCGGTGCTTTTTAACTGAACCGGACGTCCGCTTAACCCACCCGCTTCGTCACAGTTTTTCATTCCCTGCACGAGGGAACGATCGAGCGTGGTATTGGTCGCAATCACACCATCAATATTATGACGAACTAAACTGTCGGCAACCTGGATCAATTCTTCGGCAGAAAGATCCGGCGCGATCTTAACCGCCACCGGAACATATTTATGGTGGATCGCCTGGAGTTCGTTTTGCTTATTTTTAATGGCGCTCAGAAGATCGTCCAGCGCTTCGCCATATTGTAAGGAACGCAGCCCCGGGGTATTGGGAGAAGAAATATTCACCGCAATATAACCGGCATAGGCGTAGACTTTTTCCATACAAATCAGGTAGTCATCTTTACCCTGCTCGACAGGCGTGTCTTTATTTTTGCCGATATTGATGCCTAATATTCCGTCAAAATGGGCTTTTTTAACGTTCTCTACCAGGTGATCAACACCGAGGTTATTAAAGCCCATGCGGTTGATCAGCCCTTCGGCTTCAACCAGGCGGAAAAGGCGCGGCTTGTCATTTCCCGGCTGCGGGCGCGGGGTGACGGTGCCGATTTCAATAGAGCCGAAGCCCATCGCGCCCAGGGCGTCAATGCACTCGCCGTTTTTGTCCAGACCGGCCGCCAGACCCAGCGGATTTTTAAAGGTGAGCCCCATGCACTGCACGGGTTTTACCGGCACATGCTGGCGCACCAGCGCGGCCAGAGGCGTTCCGGTAATGCGACGTAACTGCTGGAATGTCAATTCATGAGCGCGCTCAGGGTCGAGCTGGAAAAGGGCTTTACGAACGAAGGGGTAGTACATGAACTCTCCTGGATTCCCGGTGTGCAAACCGGGAGGGGATTATGGGCGATCCGCGCGCGAAAGGGAATTGACCTGCGGCAAAAAAGCAGCGTAAAACGCAATCGTTTTCCTGCCCGTTTCATTCTTATGCACTTTTTCGCATTTAAATTGCAGATAAATCATTTAGTGGAATAACCGCGCGATGTCACACTCCTTCAAATTGTTATGAATGTTAGATAAAAGCAAACAATTGGTTATAAGGAGGAAGTATGCGCGTCATTACCCTGGCCGGAAGTCCACGATTCCCATCGCGCTCCAGCGCCCTGCTGGAATATGCCCGCGAAAAACTCAATGCCCTGGATGTGGAAGTGTGCCACTGGAACCTGCATAACTTCGAACCTGAAGATCTGCTCTATGCCCGTTTCGACAGCCCGGCGCTGAAAACGCTCATCGAGCAGCTTAACGGCGCTGACGGCTTGATTGTGGCGACGCCTATTTATAAAGCCTCTTTTTCCGGGGCGCTAAAAACGCTGCTCGATCTGCTTCCGGAACGCGCCCTGGACGGTAAAGTGGTGCTGCCGCTGGCAACGGGCGGTACGGTTGCCCATTTGCTGGCCGTAGATTACGCCCTCAAGCCGGTGCTGAACGCGCTGAAGGCGCAGGAGATCCTCCACGGCGTTTTCGCGGATGACTCCCAGGTCATCGACTATCAGCACAAACCCCACTTTACGCCCAACCTGCAAACCCGCCTCGATAACGCTCTGGAAACCTTCTGGCATGCCCTGCACCGTCGGGATATCCAGGCCCCGGCGTTTGGTCAGCCTCAAGGAGTCGCTCATGTTTAAAACGTTAACCCGCATCGGACTGGCTGGTCTGATGGCGCTGACCTCGCTGGCCCATGCCGCAGAAACGGCGCCGGAAAGTTTACGTATCGGCTATCAGAAAGGCAGCGTCAGCATGGTGCTGGCGAAAAGCCACCAGCTGCTGGAAAAACGCTACCCGAACACCAAATTCTCCTGGGTGGAGTTCCCGGCTGGCCCGCAGATGCTGGAGGCCCTGAACGTCGGCAGTATCGATATCGGCAGCACGGGCGATATTCCGCCGATATTCGCCCAGGCGGCGGGGGCGGACCTCGTCTATGTTGGCGTTGAGCCGCCCAAGCCGAAGGCCGAGGTGATTTTGGTGCCTGAAAACAGCGACATTAAAAGCGTCGCCGATCTTAAAGGTCATAAGGTGGCGTTTCAGAAGGGTTCCAGCTCGCACAACCTGCTCCTGCGCGCCCTGCAGGAGGCCGGGCTTAAGTTCACCGACATTCAGCCCGTTTACCTGACGCCTGCCGACGCGCGCGCTGCGTTCCAGCAGAAGAACGTGGATGCCTGGGCCATCTGGGATCCGTACTATTCCGCCGCGTTGCTGCAGGGCGGCGTTCGCGTGCTGAAAGACGGCACCACGCTGAAACAGACCGGCTCGTTCTATCTCGCCGCGCGTCCTTATGCGGAAAAGAACGGCGCATTTATTCAGGGCGTGCTGGATACCTTTACCCAGGCCGATGCGCTGACCCAGACCCAGCGTCAGGAGAGCATTGCCCTGCTGGCGAAAACCATGGGCTTACCTGAGCCGGTGATCGCGAGCTATCTCAACCACCGTCCGCCGACCACCATTACGCCCGTTGACGCACACGTCGCCGCGCTTCAGCAGCAAACGGCTGACCTTTTCTATCAAAACCACCTGGTGCCAAAACAGGTCACTATTCGCGAACGCATCTGGCAGCCCGCAGGCAAAGAAGGAGCTAAATCATGAGTCTGAATCTTTTCTGGTTTTTACCCACCCACGGTGATGGACACTATCTTGGTACAGAAGAGGGCTCGCGCCCGGTTGACCACGGCTACCTGCAGCAGATTGCGCAGGCGGCGGACCGCATCGGCTTCACCGGGGTACTGATCCCAACCGGACGTTCATGTGAAGATGCCTGGCTGGTGGCTGCATCGATGATCCCGGTCACCCAGCGCCTGAAGTTCCTGGTGGCGTTACGCCCGAGCGTTGTCTCGCCCACCGTGGCGGCGCGTCAGGCGGCGACGCTTGACAGACTGTCCAACGGCCGCGCCCTGTTTAACCTGGTGACGGGCAGCGATCCGCAGGAGCTGGCGGGCGATGGGGTGTTCCTCGATCATACCGAGCGCTACGAGGCCTCTGCCGAGTTCACGCGCGTCTGGAGACGCCTGCTGGAAGGCGAAACGGTTACCTTTGAAGGCAAGCATATCCACGTCCGCGACGCGAAGCTCTACTTCCCGCCGGTGCAGCAGCCGCGCCCGCCGCTCTATTTTGGCGGATCGTCGGACGTTGCCCAGGATCTGGCGGCCGAGCAGGTCGATCTCTATCTGACCTGGGGTGAACCGCCCGAGCTGGTGAAAGAAAAAATTGCCCAGGTACGCGCTAAAGCGGCCGCCCATGGCCGCAAGGTGCGCTTCGGTATTCGCCTGCACGTGATTGTGCGCGAAACCAATGAAGAAGCCTGGCAGGCCGCCGACCGTCTGATTTCCCATCTGGATGATGAGACCATCGCAAAGGCGCAGGCCGCGTTTGCCAAAACCGACTCCGTCGGACAGCACAGGATGGCGTCCCTGCACAACGGCAAGCGCGAGAACCTGGAGATTAGCCCGAACCTGTGGGCGGGCGTTGGCCTGGTGCGCGGCGGTGCAGGTACCGCGCTGGTCGGCGACGGCCCGACCGTGGCCGCGCGCATCAATGAATACGCCGAGCTGGGTATCGACAGCTTTATTCTCTCCGGCTATCCGCACCTGGAAGAGGCCTACAAGGTGGGCGAGCTGTTGTTCCCGCATCTGGATGTCGCCATTCCGGAGGTTCCGCAGCCGCAGCGGCTCCAGCTTCAGGGCGAAGCCGTGGCGAACGAGTTTATTCCACGCAAAGCCGCGCAGAGCTAAGGAGTGACCATGTCTGCCACCTCACAAAAATGGCTGCTGCGCGCCGCGCCGTGGTTTTTACCCGTCGGCATTGTGGCTCTCTGGCAGCTCGCGTCGTCCACCGGCTGGCTGTCGAGCCGCATTCTGCCCTCACCTGAGGGCGTTGTAGAAGCGTTCTGGTCGCTGAGCGTGAGCGGTGAGCTGTGGCAACATCTGGCGATCAGCTCCTGGCGCGCGGTAATCGGGTTTTCCATCGGCGGCAGCATCGGCCTGGCTCTGGGCCTGATCAGCGGCCTGTCCCGCTGGGGGGAGCGTCTGCTGGATACGTCGATACAGATGCTGCGTAACGTGCCGCATCTGGCGCTGATCCCGCTGGTTATCCTGTGGTTTGGAATCGATGAGAGCGCCAAGATCTTCCTCGTGGCGCTGGGCACATTGTTCCCGATTTACATCAACACCTGGCACGGCATCCGCAATATCGATCGCGGTCTGGTGGAGATGGCGCGCAGCTACGGCTTGTCGGGTTTTTCCCTCTTTGTTCACGTGATTCTGCCGGGCGCCCTGCCCTCCATTATGGTTGGGGTGCGTTTTGCGCTCGGCCTGATGTGGCTGACGCTGATTGTGGCAGAGACCATTTCGGCCAACTCCGGCATTGGCTACCTGGCGATGAACGCCCGCGAATTTCTGCAAACGGACGTGGTGGTGGTTGCCATCATTCTGTACGCCCTGCTCGGCAAACTTGCCGACGTCAGCGCCCAGTGGCTGGAACGCAGCTGGCTGCGCTGGAACCCGGCCTATACCCTTCAGGAGGCGAAAGCATGAATACTGCACGACTGAACCAGGGAACGCCGCTACTGCTGAACGGCGTGACCAAACGCTACGGTGAAAACACCATTCTGAACGGGCTGGATCTGCATATTCCCGCCGGCCAGTTTGTGGCCGTTGTCGGTCGCAGCGGCGGCGGCAAGAGTACCCTGCTACGGCTGCTGGCCGGACTGGAAGCCCCTAACGGCGGCGACATTCTGGCAGGGACAACGCCGCTTGCGAATATTCAGGACGATACCCGCATGATGTTCCAGGACGCGCGCCTGCTTCCGTGGAAGACGGTTATCGACAATGTCGGGCTCGGTCTTAAGGGCAGCTGGCGGGACGAAGCCCGTCAGGCGCTGGCCGCCGTTGGGCTGGAAAATCGAGCGGGTGAATGGCCTGCAGCCCTCTCGGGCGGGCAGAAGCAGCGCGTGGCGCTGGCGCGAGCGTTGATTCACCGTCCGGGCCTGCTGTTGCTTGATGAGCCCCTTGGCGCGCTCGACGCCCTGACGCGCATCGAAATGCAGGATTTGATTGTATCCCTGTGGCAGGCGCACGGCTTTACGGTACTGCTGGTGACGCATGACGTGAGCGAAGCCGTCGCGATGGCGGATCGGGTGCTGTTGATAGAGGATGGGAAAATTGGTCTGGATCTGACGGTGGATCTTCCTCGACCTCGTCGCGTGGGCTCGGCAAGACTGGCGGAGCTCGAAGCTGAGGTATTAGATCGAGTGATGAAGCGCGGGAGCACGGAGTTACAGCGAGCTAAGGCTAATGCCTGATGCCCGGCCCTCTCCCACAGGGCTGAGGAATCCCCACAAAATAATGCCAGCACAGTCGGCCCCCTCTTCATTGAGGGAGAGGGTTGGGGTGAGGGGGGGAACATACGGCTGTAGTGGTCATTCCGTTCACTTTATGTTCCTTGCTACTCTGTGACGACATGACCGGTGAACGTGCCAGGGTGGCTCAATCGCCACCCCCCTGGCGACCCGGGCTCCCGGCGGTAAATCGCCGCTTCGCGGTGCCCTCAGCTTATTCCTTCAGGCTATCGGGTCGGGCATGAGCCTGCATCCCTGCAGGCCACGCCCTCTCGGCGCATCCCTGCGCCTCGCCCCGGCCTTCCGGAAACGCTTCGGCGATTTACAGCCGAACCAGGGCGTCGCTGTAAGCCATTAATTTTGCATAATAAACGTTCATCGCTTCAGGTAAAAAAATTACTGGGGATTCCTCAGCGCCGAAGGTGTGCAAATACGAGGCGCTATCGTTGGTAATGGCCGTGGAATAGACAAACATCCAGATCACCAGCATTACAAAATAGAGCGCGCCTAATAAAATCCCCCAGTGTTTGCCCAAATAGCCGCTGATTAGGCTCGGGTAGTCTTTGCACTCCGGCGATTCCGCCAGCGTATTAATAAACAGACGCTGGAATAAATACATGGCCGGATAGCCGATTATTGATGAGAGCAAAAATACCCATAGCCCCATTAATCCTACCTGCACGGGGAGAAAAACTATCCCCGCGCCGATAGCCATCCCAATACTCATGATGACCCAGCCCGTGTCGGTGCTGTCGAATTTAATGGCCTCTTGCCACTCGCTTTCACTCATTCCCGCCCGTCCTGCCGCGGGGGAATCATTCACCATCACGCTGCTATTTGTTGCCGTATCCATTGGACACTCGCTTATTTTGTAGGGTAAACAGTTGTTTTTATAGGGTTCCGATCGCCAGCGATTGCGAATCAGAGAGCAGCAGGTGCTTATAGTTGATGTGTGAAAATCATATCCGGAGCGAGGGAGAAAAAGTCACAATTTTTATGTGTATTTACTGCGTTGCGAGTAAAATTTTCTATGAAATCCTAAAATACAGATAAAGATTTCTAAGTGTGATGCAGATTAAAAAATCCTATCATCCTTAAAACGAGAATATTTCGGAATTTATAAAGATGGATATCCTACTCTCAGCCCTTTCTTTTTTATAGGATGACATCTCAACAAACCCTCTGATGATTACGGTTATTCTATGGACACCGTTGAAGAACTCAATGGAACATACTTTTATAAGGGAGTGTGTAACATCTCGGCATCTGAGCTTTTTTTTTGGATTTTTCTGGATGCCACCGATGAACAGTTCGGCGGATTAAAGGATGCAGTAATGATGGCTACTATGATTCTTGGTTTACCAATTCTTGAAACCAGAACAAAACCAGAAACGGCTACAATAGGCACATCTGTGGCCTCTAAATACCTGCGAGATTTATTGAATGTACAGCTACCACACCGACTTCCTACCATTACACTCGCAAGTTTCAAATACAGAAAACCGATGTATACCAAAAATTTAGGTGCGTTCATTGGCCGATGGATACCTGCCCTCGGGATAACCATACTTGCAGCAGATGTTGCAATGATAAGTTACAAAACGCTTTCGAGATATAATACGATTGCTCACCCAAAAGACCGGATTTGGTGAAGATGAACAGTGAAGCTGATGTTTTAAAATTCTTCAGGGACAACTTACCGGAACAAGGAACATTTACAGGCAAGAGAATTCCGCTCGAGATAGATGATGTTTTACAGGATTACACCGATCTGGATGATATCGTATATGCCATTGAGAAATTTGAAAAAGAGTATCTTATCGAAGTTAACACTGAAAATTATTTCCCATGGGCTCAAACCTGGTTTTTCAGGAAATGGTTTACTAAAAAGCCGGTTAAACAAATATCAAAACCATTGACGGTAAGAATGTTTGCCGAAGCGGTCAAAGCAGGTAAATGGATACACGATTAATTTTCAGAAGGAGTTTGTATAATGGCCGTACCTGTTCACATTTGGTTCTATGACGACGGTGGCTCACTCATTAAAGGTTCATGTGATGTTCAGGATCGTGAAGGGAGTGTTGAAATTAGAGGTTTAACCCATAATTTGACTATTCCAACCGATCCACTCTCCGGAAGATTAACCGCAACGAGGAAACATGCCCCTTTCCTGTTCGAGAAGGAAATTGATAGCTCATCTCCCTATCTTTATAAGGCAGTAGCGACAGGACAAAACCTTAAGAAGGTTGAGATTAAATATTACCGAATTAATGATGCAGGTTGGGAGGTTGAATATTTTAGAACTGAACTGGAAGGTGTGAAAGTAGTCTCTATTTCCCCTCTTGTTAACGATACTCGTAACTGTCCAGGAACTGGCCACCTTGAGTCTATTCAATTGCGCTATGAAAAAGCGACCTGGACCTATTGCGACGGGAATATTCAATTCTCTGATGCATGGAACGAACGGGCATCGGCATGATGATCAGGCTCATGCCTCACAGAATCTACTTAAAGCGATTCTGTGAGGCTTCATTTGATATGAATGATTTCCGGATCACTCAGCCAGCGCGTTAGCCATATCGGTTCTAATCTGCTTACGCTGTTCCGGCGTCAATACCTGACTGACGTCGAAGTAATATTTCACGCGGTAATAACGGGCCTGCTCCTCAATTTTGCTGAACGCGCTAAGCTGTTTTTTCACCGTACTTTCGTCCCATTTTCCCGCCTGGAACATGTCGATCAGTGCGCCGTCCTTCACGCCCGTCATCGGGATCTTGCTGACATTTTGTTCCAGCTGCTTATGCAGATCGTCAATCTTCTTTACCTGCTCATTGCTGAGCTTCAGGTGCTGAACCAGCGGGTCTTGCGATGGAGACGGAGCAGCCTCAACGTTCGCGGCCTGCGCCGTAAAACTGCACAGGGCCAGCGCTGCGGCGGCCAACGCAATACGGGTCATTTTCATCATCTTACTGTCCTTACATGCTGTTATAGGGAAAAGCAGGCGTATTGTTTTTCAAGAGCGGATGAATATGTGTGAGTAATTATATAAACACTTTTGTCTGTTCAGCGGACCAAAAAAAATGCCCCCTGCGCTGAGGGGGCATGAGAACTCACATTTAGATAGATTGGGTAAACGTCCTCGATATCACATCCTGCTGCTGCTCGCGCGTCAGGGCATTAAACCGCACCGCATAGCCCGAAACGCGAATCGTCAGGTTCGGGTAGTTCTCAGGGTGCTCAATGGCATCCAGCAGCATCTCCCGGTTCATGACGTTAACGTTCAGGTGCTGCCCGCCCTCAATGGACGCTTCGTGGTGGAAGTACCCGTCCAGCAGCCCTACCAGGTTGGTTTTGCGTACCTGCTCGTCCTTGCCCAGCGCCTGCGGCACGATAGAGAAGGTGTAGGAGATCCCGTCTTTGGCATAGGTAAACGGCAGCTTGGCAACCGAGGTGAGCGAGGCCACCGCCCCTTTTCTGTCGCGCCCGTGCATCGGGTTCGCGCCCGGGGCAAACGGCGTGCCGCCGCGGCGTCCGTCCGGCGTGTTCCCGGTCTTCTGGCCGTACACCACGTTCGAGGTGATCGTCAGTATCGATTGGGTCGGTACCGCGTTGCGGTAGGTTGGCAGCGCCTGAATTTTCTTCATAAAGCGCTCCACCAGGTCACAGGCGATGCTGTCCACGCGATCGTCGTTGTTGCCGTACTGCGGATAGTCGCCTTCTATCACGAAATCGACCGCCAGACCGGTATGGTCGCGCACCGGCTTCACCGTGGCGTATTTAATGGCCGACAGAGAATCCGCCGCCACCGACAGCCCCGCGATGCCGCAGGCCATGGTGCGATAGACGTCGCGGTCATGCAGCGCCATCAGCGAGGCCTCGTAGCTGTACTTATCGTGCATGTAGTGAATGAGATTCAGGGCGCTGATGTACTGCACCGCCAGCCAGTCCATAAAGTGATCTAGGCTCGCCATCACGGTGTCGTAATCCAGCACGTCGTCCAGCAGCGGCGCGGTTTTCGGGCCGACCTGAATCTTCAGCTTCTCGTCTACCCCGCCGTTGATCGCGTACAGCAGCGTTTTGGCGAGGTTGGCGCGCGCGCCAAAGAACTGCATCTGCTTGCCGATCACCATCGGGCTGACGCAGCAGGCAATGGCGTAGTCGTCGCTGTTGAAGTCCGCCCGCATCAGGTCGTCGTTCTCATACTGCAGCGAAGAGGTGACGATCGATACCTGCGCGGCGTATTTCTTGAACGCGATCGGCAGCTGTTCAGACCAGAGGATCGTCAGGTTCGGCTCCGGCGCGGGCCCCATGGTGTGCAGGGTGTGCAGATAGCGGAAGCTGTTTTTGGTCACCAGCGTGCGCCCGTCCAGCCCCATGCCGCCGATCACTTCCGTCGCCCAGATCGGATCGCCGGAGAAGAGGGTGTCGAACTCCGGCGTGCGCAGGAAGCGCACCATGCGGATCTTCATGATGAAGTGGTCGATCAGCTCCTGCGCCTGGAGTTCATTCAGGCGTCCAGCCTGCATGTCGCGTTCAATGTAGATATCAAGGAACGAGGCCGTGCGCCCCAGCGACATCGCCCCGCCGTTCTGGGATTTTACCGCCGCCAGGTAGGCAAAGTAGACCCACTGCACCGCTTCCTGCGCGTTCATCGCCGGACGCGAGATATCAAAGCCGTAGCTCGCCGCCATCTGCTGGATCTGCAGCAGCGCGCGCTTGTGCTCCGCCAGCTCTTCACGCAGGCGGATCGTCGCCTCCAGATCTTCACCGCGCTCCAGCCTGCCCTGCAGATCCGCAAACTGCAGCTCACGCTCGCGCACCAGATAGGCGATGCCGTACAGCGCCACGCGGCGATAGTCGCCGATGATGCGCCCGCGTCCGTAGCCGTCCGGCAGACCGGTCAACACGCCGGATTTACGGCAGCGCATCATCTCCGGCGAATAGACGTCAAACACGCCCTGGTTGTGGGTTTTACGCAGGTCGGTAAACAGGTATTCGAACTGAGGATCCATCTCGCGACCGTAGGCTTCGAACGAGCTGCGGATCATGTTGATCCCGCCGTACGGATGGAGCGCGCGCTTGAGCGGCTTATCGGTTTGCAGGCCGACGATCGTCTCCAGATCCTGGTCGATATAGCCCGGCCCGTGAGCCGTGATCGTGGTGGCAATGTTGGTGTCAAAATCCACCGGCGCGTGGGTGGCATTCTCCTGACGAATGCCAACCATTACCTTCTGCCACAGCGCCGTCGTTGCTGGCGTCGCCTGCGCGAGGAAAGCTTCGTCGCCGTCATAAGGGGTGTAGTTATGCTGAATAAAATCGCGCACGTTGACGGCGCTTTTCCATTCTTCACCGCGAAACCCGGCCCATGCGTCGCTGTAGGGCGCGACGCCCGTATCGATTGTTACTTTCATGTGGATTCTCGCTTTATCAGGCGTAAGCCGCAGCCGGTGTCACCTTCCCAAGACGGAGGGCGTCCAGCGCGATCATTTTTTCTTCGTTGGTAGGGACAACCGCGCAGACCACGCGGGACGAATCGGTCGAGATGACGCGCTCGCCCGCGCTGCCCGGGAGGGCATTTTTGGCGTCGTCGAGGCGGATGCCGAACACGTTCAGATGCTCAGCCACCAGCGCGCGGATCAGTTTCGAGTTTTCGCCAATGCCGCCGGTAAAGATCACGCCGTCCAGACGGTGCAGCGACGCCGCGTGCCCCGCAATATGCCGCGCAATGCGGTGAACGAAGGTGCGGATCGCAAGCACTGCCCGCTCGTTGCCTTCGTGCCACGCTTTCTCCAGCGCGCGTAAATCGGAGGAGATGCCGGAGATCCCCAACAGCCCGGACTCTTTGTTGACCACGCGCTCCAGATCCTCGAACGACTGGCCGGTCTGCTGGGCAATCCACGCCATCGCGCCAAAATCTACGTCGCCGCAGCGCGTGCCCATCATCAGCCCTTCCAGCGGCGTCATGCCCATGGAGGTATCGACGCTTTCGCCGTTGCGCACCGCACAGATGGACGCCCCGTTGCCGAGATGGGCAATCACCAGCCCGCTGTCGTCGTGGGACAGCCCGAGAAGCGTATGCGCCTGCGCGGCCACGTAGCGGTGAGAGGTGCCGTGGAAGCCGTAGCGACGCACGCCCAGCGCTTCAAAATAGCGGTACGGCAAGCCGTACAGGTAGGCCTGCGGCGGCAGCGTCTGGTGGAAGCTGGTATCAAAGACCGCAACCTGCTGTACGCCAGGGAACAGGCGCTCTGCGGCTTCGACACCGCTTAAGTTGGCGTAGTTATGCAGCGGTGCCAGCGGGGAGACCTGGCGGATCTGCGCGATCACCGCTTCCGTAATCAGGGTCGACTCGCTGAAGAGATCGCCGCCGTGCGCAATGCGGTGGCCAATTAAGGCCACGCTGCTCATCAGGTTACGCTTCTCCAGCTCCAGGGCGATGGCAGCCAGCGCCCCTTCGTAGTCGCGGTGAGCCAGCTTGACCGGCTCACCCCCGTTCACGGAGATAAAGGCCTTTTCAGTGTTGATACCGTCCGCAATGCCCGTCATCAGGGCCTCGCAGCTGCTGGCGTCGAGCACCGAAAACTTAACAGAGGACGAACCGCAGTTAATAACCAGTACTACCGGAAACTCAATCATCATGTGACTCCGCTCTTCCTGAGCAATGGGTTAGAACAGTTTGTAAACGATATTCAGAATGGTCAGCAGGCCCACAACCGTGACGAAAATGTTCTCGGGTTTGCCCTTATATTTCGCCATGGCTGGCGCTTTGCGGATGGCGTACATCGGCAGCAGGCACAGCAGAGAGGCGATGATTGGCGCACCCATGGCTTCAATAAGGTCGAGAATGTTCGGGTTGGCGTAGGCCACAATCCAGGTGGAGCCCATGATGAACACCATGCTGATGGTGTTCAGCTTGCCGACAGAGACTTTCTTCTTGTCGCCCTTGTAGCCGAACTTGAGGATCAGGCCGTTCAGCCCTTCCAGCGTGCCCAGATAGTGGCCGAAGAAGGATTTGAAGATAGCGACCAGGGCAATAATGGATGCGCCGTATTCCAGCACCGTCGCAAAAGTCGATTTGGAGCCGGACATGGAGGCAAAGTGGTTTGCCAGGTAAGAAAGCACCGGAATGTTCTGCGCTTTGGCCTCCGCCATGTTCTGCGGGGAGAGCGTGAACAGGCAGCTAAAGGCGAAAAACATCACCACGGCCACCATCAGCATGCTGGCGCGGCTGATAATTTTGGAACATTTCTGCTCGGTGAACGCTTTACCAAACTCTGGCTCATACTCTTCGCGCTTCGAGACCACAAACGAGGAGACGATAGGCGAGAAGTTGAAGGAGAAGACCATGATGGAGATCCCCAGCCACACCGTGACCAGAATGCCGTCATGGCCGGTGAAGGCGATATCGCTCAGGTTGACCTGGTCGATCACCGCCGAGTTCCAGTAAGGGATCAGCGACAGGGAAATCAGCACCAGGCTGGCGATGAACGGGAACACCAGGAAGCTCATCACCTTCACCATCAGGTCTTTACCGAACCAGATAACAAAGGCCATCAGCAGCAGCAGGAACAGCGCCACCACGCCGCGGTTCAGCGCGGGCAGCTGGAGCTGGTTTTCCCAGAAGGTCATAAAGGTGTTGGTAATGGTAACGCCGTAAATCCACAGCAGCGGACAAATGGCGAAGAAGTAGAGGAACGTGATCACCACCCCGCCGGTTTTACCAAAGTGCTCTTCCACCGTTTCGGTGATGTTGCCGGAGACGTTGCTGCCGGAGAGGCACAGACGCGCCAGCGCGCGGTGGCAGTAAAAGGCGATCGGGAACGCGAGAACCAGCATCAGCAGGATAGGAATCAGCCCGCCAAAGCCGGCGCGAATGGGGAAGAACAGCACGCCTGCGCCAATGGCGGTACCAAACAGGCCAAGCGTCCAGGTGGTATCAGACTTGCGCCAGGAGGACGTTTTTGTCTGGCCAACGATAATGCTTTCTGTGTTGCTCATAGGTCACCTTTATGCGTCAACGAAGCCGGTAATTTGGGAAACACGGGAGAGATCGATATTGCCGCCGGAAATAATGCAGACGGTTTTGCGGCCCTGAATATAGTGATCGAGCTTGCCGCTTAATAACGCGGCACAGGCCAGCGCACCTGCGCCTTCCGTCACCACTTTATTGCGCTGAATAAGCGCGATCATGCTGTTGCGAATATCGTCTTCGCTGACCAGCACAATGTCATCGACCAGTTCGCGAACGATTTCGAAGGTTAATTTCCCCGGGCGGGAAACATCGCAGCCGTCGGCTAACGTGCCGGTAACGCGATGGTTGGTTATTTCTCCTGCCTGCCAGGAGGCAGCCATTCCGTGCACGTTTTCAGACTGTACGCCGATAATATTGATGGTCGGGTTGATGGATTTAATCGCCGTGGCAATGCCGGCAATTAATCCGCCGCCGCCGATAGGCACAATCACGTTATCCACGTCATACAAATCTTCGAGAATTTCCAGACCGATGGTGCCCTGCCCGGCGATCACTTTGGCATCGTCGTAAGGCGGAATAAAAATACGCCCTTCCATCTCGACGATTTCGCTGACTTTGGCGATGGTGTCGTTGAAGTTCTCGCCGTGCAGCACCACTTCCGCCGAGTAGTCGCGGGTCGCGGCCACCTTGGATTTTGGCGCGCCCATTGGCATCACCACCTTACCGTCGATGCCGAGCATGGCGCAGGAGAGCGAGACCCCCTGCGCGTGGTTTCCCGCGGAGCAGGCGACCACGCCCTTGCGTTTTTCAGCGTCGGTCAGCGAGCTTAATTTATTAAACGCGCCGCGAATTTTGAACGAACCGGTACGCTGCATGTTCTCAAACTTCAGGAATATTTCGCCCTTACAGCGCTCGCTGAGATAATTCGAACGCGGCATGCCGGTTTTATATATCTTGCCTGCCAGTCGTTTTCTGGCGTCCTGAATATCTTCAATGGTTACCGGGAGATCGTAAGTAATGTGCATAATATCCTCGTTATAATAATTCATTCTTTTCAGGCAAAGTCAGGGTATCAGAGCGTTAGAAAACTAAGCTCCGGGTATTTTTAAAATGTGTTCTATCAATTCATCGTCGTCTTTCGATATTCATCGACGAATATTGTTTTGCCAGCTCAACTAATACTGACGCCGATTTTTTAATCCTGTAATTTTTAGACCACACGGCGGCATAGCGCGCCACGGGTAATTCATCTTCTACGGGCAGCACGATAAACTGGTCTGAACCGAACGGGGCAATCATGTCGCGGGGAATGACCGTCAGATAATCGGCATTCAGCACAAGGTTATAAATGGTGACGACGGAATCGGTCTGGACGATGTTTTCGATGCTGATGTGGTTGTCTTGCAGAGTGGTCAGAAGTTCTTTGTAGTAGCCCATATCGGTTTGCGGCATCACCCACTGCTCGTGCGTGAGCGATGCCAGTGTCGTCGGGCCGGTGCACGTTCGCGTTTTGCTGGCGACCAGCACAAACTCGGACTCAAACAGCGGCTCGACGTGCAGATCCTGCAG
This sequence comes from Enterobacter sp. 01-M-03-SI-ECC, assembly GCF_047530215.1. Classification (NCBI taxonomy): domain Bacteria; kingdom Pseudomonadati; phylum Pseudomonadota; class Gammaproteobacteria; order Enterobacterales; family Enterobacteriaceae; genus Enterobacter; species Enterobacter sp. 01-M-03-SI-ECC. The sequence goes on along the minus strand of NZ_JBLKDA010000020.1, from coordinate 28,069 downwards.
CAGCATTTCATCACTCAGCGTGCCGATGGCGAAATCCAGACGACCGTCACGAATGGCTGGCAGGAAAGAGGAGAGCTGGGCTTCATACATGGATACGCGCGCTTTCGGGAACACTTCCTTGAATTTTTTGATCATTTCGGACAGGAAGGTAAAGCCGATCAGCGACGGGTAGCCAAAGGAGACGTCCATCACGGTGCTGAAACTCAGGCTGTTGATTTCGCTCACCATGTTTTTCATTTCGCGGGTAATCGACTCTGAGTAGGAGAGCAGCACCTGGCCTGCGGCAGTGAGTTTTACGCCGGTGTTTTTACGCACCATCACTTCCACGCCGAAGTAGGATTCAATATCGCTGATGATTTTGCTCACGGCGGGCTGCGTCAGGCCCAGTTGTCTTGCAGCAGAACCTATGGAGCCACTTTTAATGACTTCCTGAAATACCACGAGGTGCTGTGTTTTCGGTAGAATAATAGTGTTCATAATATTCTGCGCTTATTTCCCTATGACGGAGTGGATTCTACTCAATAATGTTAAGAGGGGTATGTGCTGTTACTCACAATTTGCCTTTCAGCCCTTTTAACCCACACCGTCAAAAGCAATAAAAAACACTATAAATCAGTTACATAGGCGCATTCAAATACGCTATAACGCTGATATTGATCAACAAAATCAGCGGTAATAAATTTATTTTATGGCGATAACCCGGATAAATTAATCTGCGCTTTTAAAAATCAATAGAGACGATATTTCAGGCAATTAAAGGACAATAAATAACCGTTATTTGGTTGAAACAATCTTTCAATTTATCAATTTTTTACGAGGTGAATTTTCAAACACGCGTAAAAGAGTGGAATATGTCACATATTCACCGGGGGAATGTATTTGATTTCAATATATGCATATCAAACGGGAAAAGTTTTGCGATCATTAGGATAACAACATTAACAAATTATCAATACTAAAAATCATCCGTTTTTTAGCGTGAAATTTTGTGATGGCGATCGTCTACAGATTCAGTAGCGAGGATGAAAGGATAAAAGCAGTGGAATGTGCTTAATGTCGCAAATATGAGAATTGATGTCGCTTGTGTGGTTGCCGGGTGGCGCTGCGCTTACCCTGCCTACAACCACCAGGAAAGCAAAAACCCCGCCGAAGCGGGGTTTTCTAAGAAGTTGAAGCTGACCGATAAGCCGGGTTCTGTCGTGGACAGTCATTCATCTAGGCCAGCAATCGCTCACTGGCTCAAGCAGCCTACCCGGGTTCAGTACGGGCCGTACCATGTGAACCCCTATTTGGCCTTGCTCCGGGTGGAGTTTACCGTGCCACGGACTGTTACCAGCCGCGCGGTGCGCTCTTACCGCACCCTTTCACCCTTACCTGATCCCGCTTGCGCGGGCCATCGGCGGTTTGCTCTCTGTTGCACTGGTCGTGGGTTTCCCCCCCAGGCGTTACCTGGCACCCTGCCCTATGGAGCCCGGACTTTCCTCCCCTCCGCCCGTCTCCCCCGAAGGGGACGACGACGAAGCGGCGACTGTCTGGTCAGCTTCGGCGCGCAGTATAGAGGGTTTGCGCGCCGCTGTCACCCTCAGGTGTAGGCAAGGCGTGATTAACGCGCCACTTCCACCTTCGCCAGTTTTTCGTAGTAGCAGGCAATTGCGCTGTGATCGGCCGTGCCCAGGCCATCGGCACGCAGCGCCTGCATCATCTCCATGACCGCCGCGGTCAGCGGCAGCTGCGCGCCCACGCCGTGGGAGGTATCCAGCGCGTTCGCCAGATCTTTAATATGCAGGTCGATGCGGAAACCGGGTTTGAAATTACGATCCATCACCATCGGCGCTTTGGCATCGAGCACGGTACTGCCCGCCAGGCCGCCGCGAATGGCCTGATAGACCAGCTCCGGGTTGACGCCCGCTTTGGTTGCCAGCGTCAGCGCTTCGGACATAGCGGCAATGTTCAGCGCCACAATGACCTGGTTCGCCAGCTTGGTCACGTTGCCCGCGCCAATTTCACCCGTGTGCACCACGGAGCCTGCCATCGCTTTCATCAGGTCATAGTATTTATCGAAAATAGCTTTATCACCGCCGACCATCACCGATAGCGTGCCGTCGATCGCTTTCGGCTCGCCGCCGCTGACCGGCGCGTCCAGCATATCGACGCCCTTAGCTTTTAGCGCCTCGCTGATTTCACGGCTTGCGAGCGGGGCAATAGAGCTCATATCAATCAGCACCAGGCCCGGCTTCGCGCCGTCGATAATGCCGTTTTCTCCCAGCGCAACCTCTTTTACCTGCGGTGAGTTTGGCAGCATGGTGATGATGACGTCGCACTGCTCGGCAATGGCTTTCGCGGTGGTGGCCGTTTCAGCGCCCGCCGCCATCACCTCAGCCACGGCATGTGAATTGTGATCGGAGACCACCAGAGAGTAACCCGCTTTGATGAGGTTCTTACTCATTGGTTTACCCATGATCCCCAGGCCAATAAAACCCACTTTCAGCGTCATAACTGTTTCCTCAACGATGGTTATTTTTTAAAAGCGTCCGCTAATTTCTGCGTGGCCGAGCGGAAAACGCCGAGGTCGCTGCCGACGGCAACAAAGGTGGCTCCCCACTCCAGATAGCGACGGGCGTCAGCCTCAACCGGTGCCAGAATGCCGCACGGCTTGCCGTGTGCTTTAGCGCGGGCAAAGATGTGCTGGATGGCGCGCTGCACCTCGGGATGACCAGCATTGCCCAGATGGCCTAACGCCGCGGCCAGGTCGCTCGGGCCGACGAAGATGCCGTCCACGCCGTTTGTGGCGGCAATCGCATCGACGTTATCCACGCCCTGCTGGCTCTCAATCTGCACCAGAATGGTGATGTTGCGGTTGGACTGCGCAAAGTAGTCCGACACGGTGCCAAACATATTGGCGCGATGCGAAACGGAGACGCCGCGGATCCCTTCTGGCGGATAGCGCGTTGACGCCACGGCCAGCGCCGCCTGTTCTTCCGTCTCCACAAACGGAATCAGAAAGTTGTAGAAACCTATGTCCAGCAGGCGCTTAATAATCACCGGCTCGTTAGTCGGCACGCGCACAACCGGGGCGCTGGGGCTGCCCTTTAGCGCCATGAGCTGTGGAATAAAGGTGGTGATATCGTTGGGCGCATGTTCGCCGTCCAGCACCAGCCAGTCGAATCCGGCCAGGCCGAGCACTTCGGTGCTGATGGGGTTCGCCAGCGCGGACCAGCAGCCAATCTGGATCTGGTTTGCCGCCAGGGCAGCCTTAAACCTGTTCGGGAAGATATCGTTATTCATCGCGTTTACCTTTTTAATTCCGCAGCCGTATTCGGTATTTATATTTGCCCGCTTTTTTATTCTCTGACTTAATTTCAGCGTAATAAATTCGTCATTCAGTATAATGCGCACTTCCCGGCGGCACATTGTTTTAATGCTCAAGCATTACGGCGAATTTTTATAAGATTTTGAGCATATGCACGAACCACTGGGCGCTGATGCACAGAATCAGACATCGCGGGTTCGGCAGCGATCGCGATCGCATTTTCTCGTCTATTCTCCTGACATGCTTTATTTCTGAAAGCCGCGTTTTTATTTCTGCCATAAGAAAATTGGCTGCAATGATTATCAGACTCTTTGCTGGAGAATAGTGAGCAATGGCCGACATTAAAATTCGACACTCGCCGTTGACGGCGTTTTATATAAAAGTCCACGACACCGATAACGTGGCGATTATTGTCAACGACAATGGCTTAAAAGCGGGCACCCGCTTTCCGGACGGGCTGGAACTGATCGAGCATATTCCGCAGGGACATAAAGTCGCCCTGGTGGATATCCCTGCTCACGGCGAAATCGTACGTTACGGTGAAGTCATCGGCTATGCCGTTCGCGCTATACCGCAGGGCAGTTGGGTTGAGGAGTCGCTGGTTGCGCTGCCGGAAGCGCCGCCGCTGAACACGCTTCCGCTTGCGACCCGCGTGCCGGAACCGCTTCCTCCGCTGGAAGGCTATACCTTCGAAGGCTACCGCAACGCGGACGGCAGCGTCGGCACCAAAAACCTGCTCGGTATTACCACCAGCGTGCACTGCGTGGCGGGCGTCGTGGATTACGTGGTGAAAATCATCGAGCGCGATCTGCTGCCGAAATACCCGAACGTCGACGGCGTGGTTGGCCTGAACCACCTTTACGGCTGCGGCGTGGCGATTAATGCCCCCGCCGCCGTGGTGCCTATCCGGACCATTCACAATATCGCCCTGAACCCAAACTTTGGCGGCGAGGTGATGGTCATCGGTCTGGGATGTGAAAAACTGCAGCCCGAGCGTCTGCTGCAGGGCACGGAAGATGTCAAAGCCATCCCGGCTGACGAGGCCAGCATCGTGCGCCTGCAGGATGAACGCCACGTGGGCTTCCGCTCAATGGTCGACGACATCCTGCAGGTGGCGGAGCGTCATCTGGACAAGCTTAACCGCCGCCAGCGTGAAGCGTGCCCGGCCTCGGAGCTGGTAGTCGGCACCCAGTGTGGCGGCAGCGATGCGTTCTCCGGCGTGACGGCCAACCCGGCGGTGGGCTATGCGTCCGATCTGCTTGTGCGCTGCGGCGCCACGGTGATGTTCTCCGAGGTAACCGAAGTGCGTGACGCCATCCATCTGCTGACGCCGCGCGCCGTCAATGAAGAGGTCGGCAAACGCCTGCTTGAGGAGATGGCCTGGTACGATAACTATCTCAATATGGGCAAAACCGACCGCAGCGCCAACCCCTCCCCCGGGAACAAAAAAGGCGGACTGGCAAACGTGGTGGAAAAAGCCCTCGGATCGATTGCCAAATCCGGTCAGAGCGCCATTGCCGAAGTGCTCTCTCCGGGCCAGCGCCCGACGAAACGCGGCCTGATCTACGCAGCAACGCCGGCCAGCGATTTTGTATGCGGCACGCAGCAGGTGGCATCCGGCATTACGGTGCAGGTCTTTACCACCGGACGCGGCACGCCGTACGGCCTGATGGCGGTGCCGGTGATTAAAATGGCGACCCGCACCGAGCTGGCAAACCGCTGGTATGACTTAATGGACATCAACGCGGGCACCATCGCCACCGGGGAAGAGAGCATTGAGGACGTGGGCTGGAAGCTGTTCCACTTCATTCTGGATGTCGCAAGCGGGCGTAAAAAAACGTTTTCCGACCAGTGGGGATTGCATAACCAGCTGGCGGTGTTTAACCCGGCGCCGGTGACGTGATTTCCCCTCATCCTGCCCTCTCCCGATAGGGGAGAGGGTAAAAAAACTTACACCAGCACCACTTCAATTCCGCTCTTGCGCAGCCCTTCCAGGCTTTCAACCGGTATACCTTCATCAACGATAATCATATCAATCCGTTGCGTGTCGATAATCTTGTGCAGGCTTGAGCGGTTAAACTTGCTGGAGTCAGTCACCACGATAATGCGATCCGCCACCTCGCACATCTTGCGGTTCAGACGGGCTTCGTCTTCGTTATGCGTGCTCACGCCGCGGTCGAGATCGATGGCATCGACGCCAAGGAACAGCAGGTCAAAATGGTAATTCTGTAGCGACTGCTCGGCCTGGTCACCGTAAAAAGATTGCGACTGACGGCGTAAATGCCCGCCGGTCATCAGCAACTCTACCCCTTCCGCTTCCAGCAGCGCATTGGCCACGTTCATGCCGTTGGTCATCGCAATGACGTCCGTGTGCTGGCGCAGCATGCGGGCGATTTCAAACGTCGTGGTACCGGAATCCAGAATAATGCGGTGGCCGGGTTTAACCAGGGCGGCAGCGGCCTGCGCGATGCTGCGCTTCACCGCGGTATTCAGCGAGCTTTTGTCTTCCACGGAAGGTTCGACGCCCGACACGCTGCCTTCGCAAATCAGCGCGCCGCCGTAAGCGCGAACGGCAATGCCCTGCTTCTCAAGAAAGGCGAGGTCGTTGCGGATCGTCACCGTCGATACGCCGTACAGATGAGACAGATCGTTAACCTGCACGCTTCCCTGCGCCCGCAACCGCTGAATGATCTGCTCTCGCCTTTCACTGGTGCCGGTGATGCGCTTTTCCGCGGATGAATCGGTGCTGCTCATGCGAGTTCCTTAATTAATATTCTTTCGTTTCATTTCGTTTTACCTATTAAGGCCTTTCCTTTACGGGAATGCAAGCCCTGCTTAGCGGCCCAACGCACACCAGCACCGCGCTGAAACCTTTCATTACGTTTCTTTTGTGAAACAGATCGGAAATCCATTATCTTTCGTTTTATTTTTATGTCGCCATAATGCAGGATTACATGAAACAAAACGAAAGACAAAAATCATTACCATCCGAAATGGAGAGGAAAGTGAAACATCTGACAGAAATGGTGGAACACCATAAGCGGGGGAATTCAAACGGGATTTACGCCGTCTGCTCCGCGCATCCGCTGGTACTGGAAGCTGCAATTCGTTACGCGCATTCGCATCGGTCCCCGCTGTTGATCGAGGCCACCTCCAACCAGGTGGATCAGTTTGGCGGCTACACCGGCATGACCCCCGCCGATTTTCACGGGTTTGTCTGCCAGCTGGCCGAGTCGCTCGGTTTCCCGACATCCCAGCTGATCCTCGGCGGCGATCATTTAGGCCCTAACCGCTGGCAAAACCTGCCCGCGGAACAGGCCATGGCAAATGCCGAGGATCTGATCAAAAGCTATGTTTCTGCCGGATTCAAAAAGATCCACCTTGACTGCAGCATGTCCTGCGAGGGCGACCCGGTTCCCCTGAACGACGCGATCGTCGCCGCACGCGCCGCACGCCTGGCAAAGATTGCAGAAGCGACCTGCCGCGAGCAGCTTGGTGAATCCGATCTGGTCTACGTTATCGGTACGGAAGTGCCGGTTCCCGGCGGCGCGCACGAGACGCTCACCGAACTTGCCGTCACCACGCCAGATGCGGCCCGCGCCACGCTTGAGGCGCATCGTCACGCCTTCGAAAAGGAAGGGCTAAGCGACATCTGGCCGCGCATTATCGGCCTGGTGGTTCAGCCTGGGGTGGAGTTTGACCACGCGAACGTCTGCGACTATCAGCCGCAGAAAGCCGTCGCGCTTAGCAAGATGGTGGAAGCCTACGACACGCTGGTGTTTGAAGCACACTCCACCGACTACCAGACGCCGCTGGCCCTGCGCCAGCTGGTGAAAGATCACTTCGCGATCCTCAAGGTTGGCCCGGCCCTCACCTTCGCCCTGCGCGAAGCGCTGTTCTCGCTGGCCGCCATCGAAGAGGAGCTGCTGCCCGCCAAAGCCAGCTCCGGCCTGCGTCACGTGCTGGAAAACGTCATGCTCGACCGCCCGGAATACTGGCAAAGCCATTACCACGGTGACGGCAATGCGCGTCGCCTGGCGCGCGGCTACAGCTACTCTGACCGCGTGCGCTACTACTGGCCGGACGGCCAGATTGACGAGGCCTTTGAACGGCTGGTGCGCAACCTGGCAGACGATCCGATCCCGCTGCCGCTGATCAGCCAGTACCTGCCGCTGCAGTACGGCAAAGTTCGCGAGGGCGCTCTCAAGTCCACGCCGCGGGAACTCATCATCGACCACATTCAGGACATACTTCAGCAGTACCACGCCGCCTGCGAAGGCGTAACGACGCAAAACGCATAATAAAAAGAGGAAAGCGCTATGCCAAACATTGTCTTATGCCGCATTGATGAGCGCCTGATCCACGGCCAGGTCGGCGTGCAGTGGGTGGGGTTTGCGGGGGCAAACCTGGTGCTGGTCGCCAATGACGAGGTTGCAGAGGATCCGGTTCAACAGAACCTGATGGAGATGGTGCTCGCGGAAGGGATCGCCGTGCGCTTCTGGCCGCTGCAAAAAACGATCGACAACATTCACCGCGCCGCTGACCGCCAGAAAATCCTGCTGGTCTGCAAATCACCGGCCGATTTTCTGAAGCTGGTTGAGGGCGGCGTGCCCATCACCCGTATCAACGTCGGAAACATGCACTACGCCAGTGGCAAACAACAAATTGCCAAAACGGTCTCTGTCGACGCGGACGATATCGCCGCCTTCAACGGCCTGAAAGCGGCCGGGGTGGAATGCTTCGTTCAGGGCGTGCCAACAGAAACTGCTTTGGATCTCTTTAAACTGCTCTGAGGGATTCACCATGGAAATCAGCCTGTTGCAGGCGCTGGGATTGGGCATACTCGCCTTTATCGCCGGTCTGGATATGTTTAATGGGTTAACGCACATGCACCGCCCGGTGGTGCTCGGGCCGCTGGTCGGCCTGATTCTGGGCGACCTGCACACCGGCATTTTGACCGGCGGTACGCTGGAGCTGGTCTGGATGGGGCTGGCCCCGCTCGCCGGTGCCCAGCCGCCGAACGTGATTATCGGCACCATCGTGGGGACCGCATTTGCCATCAGCACCGGGGTGAAGCCGGACGTTGCCGTTGGCGTCGCCGTGCCGTTTGCGGTCGCGGTACAGATGGGGATCACGTTCCTCTTCTCCGTGATGTCCGGCGTGATGTCGCGCTGCGATCGCATGGCGGCCAATGCCGATACCCGCGGCATTGAACGGGTGAACTATCTGGCGCTGCTGGCGCTCGGCATTTTCTATTTCCTGTGCGCGTTTCTGCCGATCTACTTCGGCGCGGAACATGCGAAAACCGCCATTGATGTTCTGCCGGCACGGTTGATTGACGGTCTCGGCGTCGCGGGCGGCATCATGCCCGCCATCGGCTTCGCCGTGCTGCTGAAGATCATGATGAAAAACGTCTACATCCCTTACTTCATTATCGGTTTTGTCGCCGCCGCCTGGCTCAAGCTTCCGGTGCTGGCGATTGCGGCCGCCGCGCTGGCGATGGCGCTGATCGACCTGATGCGTAAATCACCTGAACCGACGGCTCCCGCGGCCCAGAAAGAGGAATTCGAAGATGGCATCTAACCAAACCACTCTGCCGGGCGTGTCTGAACGCGAAGAGACGCTGCTGACCGGCGTGAATGAAAACGTCTACGAAGACCAGAGCATCGGCGCCGGGCTGACGAAAAAGGATATTAACCGCGTCGCCTGGCGCTCCATGTTGCTGCAGGCCTCGTTTAACTACGAACGTATGCAGGCCTCCGGCTGGCTTTACGGATTGCTGCCCGCGCTGAAAAAGATCCATACCAACAAGCGGGACCTTGCGCGCGCCATGAAAGGACATATGGGCTTCTTCAATACCCATCCGTTCCTGGTGACCTTTGTTATCGGCATCATTCTGGCGATGGAGCGCTCCAAGCAGGATGTAAACAGCATCCAGAGCACCAAAATTGCCGTGGGCGCGCCGCTCGGCGGCATTGGCGATGCCATGTTCTGGCTCACGCTGCTGCCCATCTGCGGCGGTATCGGCGCGAGCCTGGCGCTGCAGGGTTCGATTCTTGGTGCCGTGGTCTTTATCGTGCTGTTTAACGTGGTGCACCTCGGCCTGCGTTTTGGTCTGGCGCACTACGCTTACCGGATGGGCGTGGCGGCCATTCCGCTGATCAAAGCCAACACCAAAAAGGTCGGCCACGCGGCGTCTATCGTCGGAATGACGGTTATCGGCGCGCTGGTGGCCACCTACGTCCGCCTCAATACCACGCTCGAAATTAAGGCGGGCGATGCCGTAGTCAAACTGCAGGCCGACGTGATCGACAAGCTGATGCCCGCGTTCCTGCCGCTGATCTACACCCTGATTATGTTCTGGCTGGTACGCCGCGGCTGGAGCCCGCTGCGCCTGATTGGCATCACCGTGCTGCTGGGCGTTATCGGTAAATTTTGTCACTTCCTGTAAAAGCAAAGAGGTTGCGATGTTAGGCATTATTTTGACGGGTCACGGCGGTTTTGCCAGCGGGCTTGAGCAGGCGATGAAGCAGATCCTGGGCGAACAGCCGCAGTTTATCGCCATCGATTTTCCTGAAACGTCCACCACCGCGCGGCTGACCGCGCAGCTTGAGCAGGCGGTGAACGAACTCGATGCAGAGCACGATATTGTGTTTCTTACCGATCTGCTCGGCGGCACGCCGTTTCGCGTGGCGTCAACGATCGCGATGCAAAAACCGGGGCGCGAAGTCATTACCGGCACCAACCTGCAGCTGCTGCTGGAGATGGTGCTGGAGCGCGACGGATTAAGCAGCGAGGCGTTTCGCCTGCAGGCGCTGGCGTGCGGCCATCGCGGCCTGACGAGCCTCGTAGACGAGCTGGGGCGCTGTCGCGAGGAAGCACCGGCAGAGGAAGGGATATAACCCCCTGACTTTCGAAATCTGACTTTTTAAGCCCTACCTCTTATGTTCTTTCGGCCTTATCGGGTGACATCGTAAGGCCTTTCTTTTCCTTTCCTTAAATTTCCCCTTCCCTTTCACGATCACACTTTTCGTTTTATTTCTTTTCTTTCATTGAAGTTTCGATGTCTTTTCTATAGATTTTATTTCACTGCTTATGTGAACAAGTGAAACGAAACGAAAGATAGCGACACGTTTGCCAGCGTCTGATGTGGAATTCACACGACTAAGGACTGAGTTATGCCACAAATACCCACCGCCGCCGCAACCGGCACCTGGACAGAGGAAGAGATCCGCCAGCAGCCTGCCAGCTGGATCCGCTCGCTCAACAACATCGATAGCCTGCGCGCGTCTATCGACAGCTTCCTGACGCCGCTGCTGCGCAAGCCCGATCTCCGGATCGTCCTGACCGGCGCGGGCACGTCCGCATTTATCGGCGATATCATTGCGCCATGGCTTGCGAGCCACACCGGGAAAAATATCTCCGCCGTACCGACCACTGACCTGGTCACTAACCCGATGGATTACTTCAGCCCTGCATATCCGCTCCTGCTGGTTTCGTTTGCCCGTTCTGGCAACAGTCCGGAAAGCGTCGCGGCCGTAAAGCTGGCCAACCAGTTCGTACCGGAGTGCTACCACCTGTCGATCACCTGCAACGAGGCAGGAAGCCTGTACCAGACCGCCGTCGACAGCGATAACGCTTATGCCCTGCTGATGCCAGCCGAAACGCACGATCGCGGGTTCGCAATGACCAGCAGTATCACCACCATGATGGCGAGCTGTCTGGCCGTATTCGCCCTGGAGACGATCAACAGTCAAACCTTCCGCGACGTGGCCGATCGCTGTCAGGCGATCCTCACCTCGCTCGGCGATTTCAGCCACGGCGTCTTTGGCAGCGAACCGTGGAAGCGGATCGTGTATCTGGGAAGCGGCGGCCTGCAGGGCGCGGCGCGCGAATCGGCGCTAAAGGTGCTGGAGCTGACGGCGGGCAAGCTGGCGGCCTTCTACGATTCCCCCACCGGTTTCCGTCATGGGCCGAAGTCGCTGGTGGATAACGAAACGCTGGTGGTGGTGTTTATCTCCAGCCATCCGTATACGCGCCGGTACGATCTGGATCTGCTGGCCGAACTGCGCCGCGATCGTCAGGCCCTGCGCGTCGTCGCCATCGCCGCTGAAAACGATCCGGCCATTGAAGCGGGTCCGCACATCCTGCTGCCACCTTCCCGCCCGTTTAGCGACATGGAACAGGCGTTCTGCTTCCTGATCTATGCCCAGGTCTTTGCTCTTACCCAGTCGCTCAGCGTAGGCAATACGCCCGATACGCCATCCGCCAGCGGGACGGTCAATCGCGTGGTGCAGGGCGTTGTTATTCATCCGTGGCAGGCTTAAGAGGATCCGATCATGACTATTATTTCGACGAAATATCTTCTGCAGGACGCACAGGCAAAAGGTTATGCCGTTCCGGCGTTTAACATCCACAACGCGGAGACGATCCAGGCGATCCTCGAAGCGTGCAGCGAAATGCGATCGCCGGTGATCCTGGCGGGCACGCCGGGCACCTTTAAGCATATTGCGCTGGAAGAGATCTACGCTCTGTGCAGCGCGTACTCCCACACTTACGACATGCCGTTAGCGCTGCACCTCGATCACCACGAGTCGCTGGACGATATTCGCCGCAAGGTCAACGCGGGCGTGCGCAGCGCGATGATCGACGGCAGCCACTATCCGTTCGAGCAAAACGTGAAGCTGGTGAAGTCGGTGGTCGATTTCTGCCACCTACACGACTGCAGCGTCGAGGCCGAGCTGGGCCGCCTGGGCGGCGTGGAAGATGACATGAACGTGGACGCCGAAAGCGCGTTCCTCACCGATCCGCAGGAGGCGAAACGCTTCGTTGAACTGACCGGCGTCGACAGCCTCGCCGTCGCCATCGGCACCGCCCACGGCCTTTATACCAAACGCCCAAAAATCGACTTCCAGCGGCTGGCGGACATCCGCGAAGTGGTCACCGTGCCGCTGGTATTGCACGGCGCAAGCGACGTGCCGGATGAGGATGTGCGCCGCACCATCGAGCTGGGCGTTTGCAAAGTCAACGTGGCAACCGAGCTGAAAATCGCCTTCTCTGACGCGGTGAAAGCCTGGTTTGCCGAAAATCCGCAGGGCAACGATCCGCGCTTCTATATGCGGGTTGGCATGGACGCCATGAAATCGGTGGTCAGAAGCAAAATCGCCGTTTGCGGTTCCGCAAACCGCCTCCTGCTTCCGGCCGAAGCCTGACCCCATCGCGCATTACATCAATACCTAAAAAATAACTATAAGCCTCGCAAATATGAAGGCGCGTTCTGATTCACGACCGCGCCTTCCATTACCATAAAAAATTCCGAGGAGTACCCTACATGACACAGGAAAAGTCATTCAAATCGAAAGCGTGGGAGTTTTTTCAGAGCCTGGGAAAGACCTTTATGTTTCCGGTCTCCCTTCTGGCGTTTATGGGCCTGCTGCTGGGTATCGGCAGCTCGGTGACCAGCCCTTCCACGATTAAAAGTTTTCCTTTTCTCGGCGGCGAACTCACGCAGCTGACCTTTGGCTTTATCGCCATGGTGGGCGGCTTCGCCTTTACCTACCTGCCGCTGATGTTCGCCATGGCGATCCCCATGGGCCTTGCCAAACGCAATAAGGCCGTGGGCGCGTTTGCCGGGTTCGTCGGCTACATGCTGATGAACATGAGCATCAACTACTACCTGACCGCCACCCACCAGCTTGCCGATGCCGCCACCATGAGACAGGTGGGGCAGTCGATCGTGCTGGGGATCCAAACCCTGGAGATGGGCGTGCTGGGCGGCATCGTCGTGGGAGTAATCACTTACTTCCTGCACGAGCGTTTTCAGGACACGGTGCTGCACGACGCCTTCGCCTTCTTTAGCGGCATCCGTTTTGTACCGATTATCACCGCCCTTACCCTTTCACTGGTCGGTCTGTGTATTCCGCTGCTGTGGGAATACGTTGCGATGGGCATTGCCGGTATCGGCCATATCATCCAGAGCACCAGCGTCTTTGGCCCGTTCCTCTACGGCGTGGGCGTGCTGCTGCTTAAACCCTTCGGCCTGCACCACATTCTGCTGGCGATGGTGCGCTTCACCCCGGCGGGCGGCATTGAAATGGTTAACGGACACGAAGTCGCCGGGGCGCTGAATATCTTCTACGCCGAGCTGAAAGCCGGTCTGCCGTTTAGCCCGCACGTTACCGCGTTTCTGTCACAAGGGTTTATGCCGACCTTTATCTTCGGCTTACCTGCCGTAGCGTACGCCATCTACCGCACCGCCCGCCCCGAAAACCGCCCGGTGATTAAGGGCCTGCTGCTCTCGGGCGTGCTGGTGTCCGTCGTCACCGGTATTTCAGAGCCGATTGAGTTCCTGTTCCTGTTTATCGCCCCCGCGCTTTACGCCTTCCATATCGTGATGTCGGGCCTGGCGCTGATGGTGATGGCCCTGCTCGGCGTCACCATCGGCAACACCGACGGCGGGATTTTGGATCTGCTGATCTTCGGCGTGATGCAGGGGATGTCGACCAAATGGTATCTGCTGTTCCCGGTCGGTATTGCCTGGTTTGCTATCTACTTCTTCGTCTTCCGCTGGTACATCCTGAAACACGATATCAAGACGCCGGGACGCGAGGTGGACGCGCAGGGCGCGCAGCAGGCCGTCGAAACCAACACCCGCGCGCGTGGAAAATCGAAATACGATCACGGGCTTATTCTGCAGGCGCTCGGAGGCAAAGAGAACATTGAGTCGCTCGACAACTGCATCACCCGCCTGCGTCTGGTGGTGAAGGATATGGGGCTTATCGATCAGCAGGCGCTGAAAGCGGCGGGCGCCCTGTCGGTCGTGGTGCTGGATGCCCACAGCGTACAGGTGATCATCGGCCCGCAGGTGCAGAGCGTCAAAACCGGCATTGAAGCCTTAATTTAACAAGGGGGTCGTTGTGTTTGATTTCGATAAAATCATCGAGCGTAAAAGCGACAGGTGCCGTAAATGGGACCATGCGTTTGTCTGCTCGCGCTTTGGTGATGTTCCGGAAGGGTTTATCCCGCTGTGGATCGCAGATATGGATTTCACCTCGCCGCCCGCCGTGATTGAAGGCTTTCGGCGCATCGTGGAGCACGGCACCTTTGGCTATACGTGGTGCTTCGACGAGTTTTACGAGGCGGTGATTCGCTTCCAGCGAACGCGCCACCAGGTCGAGATGGAGAAATCGTGGATTACCCTCACCTACGGCACCGTGTCCACGCTGCACTACACGGTGCAGGCATTCTGCACGCCTGGCGACTGCGTGATGATGAACACGCCGGTCTACGACCCGTTTGCCATGGCGGCACAGCGTCAGGGCGTGCGGGTCCTTGCTAACCCGCTTCGCGTGGAGGAAAACCGCTATCAGCTGGATTTTAATCTGATTGAAGATCAGCTTAAAACCCACCATCCAAAACTGTGGTTCTTCTGCTCGCCGCATAACCCCTCGGGCCGAATCTGGCGCGCGGACGAGATACGCCAGGTGTCCGATCTCTGTAAGCGCTACGGCACGATTCTGGTCGTCGATGAGGTTCACGCCGAGCACATTCTGGACGGCACATTCGTCAGCTGTCTGACCCCGGGCTGTGCCGCACTGGACAACCTGATCGTGCTGACGTCGCCCAATAAAGCCTTCAACCTGGGCGGGCTGAAAACCTCTTATTCGATGATCCCGGACGATACGCTGCGCCTGCGCTTCCGCCAGCAGCTTGAGAAGAACTCGATTACCTCGCCCAATATGTTCGGCGTCTGGGGGATTATCCTCGCCTACCAGCACGGTCTGCCCTGGCTCGACGCGCTTAACGGGTATCTGCAGGGCAATGCCCGCTATCTTGCGGACGCTATTCAGACCCACTTCCCGGCGTGGAAGATGATGAACCCGGAATCGTCATATCTGGCCTGGATAGACGTGAGCGCCGACGAGCGCAGCGCGACGCAGTTAACCCAACATTTCGCCCGTCAGGCTGGTGTGGTGATTGAGGACGGCAGCCACTACGTGCAAAACGGCGAAAACTACCTGCGAATCAACTTCGGCACGCAGCGCGACTGGCTGGAGCAGTCCATCAACCGCATGCTGAAGCATTACTGATAAGGATCTTAACGTAACGGTGAAGCTGAATCTGGTGAAGGATAAAAAACGCGGTGGTGATTACGCTGCAGCCGCTGGAAACGCTGGTGTTTGAGGCGATACCGGGGAACTAAATCGCGTTCAACTGGCAGGTTAAGCCATGACCTGCCAGCTCCCGCCTTTCCTTGCCCCAATGCGTTTTAATTTACCTTTTGCTTGCAAAGAATGGAGATAACGTTCCGCAGTGCGGGAAATCACTCCCAGGGCAGATGCCAACATTACCGCAGTCAATTGTGGTTGAACGGTGAGAAGCTCAAGGATAGCTTTTTCCTTTTCCGACATTTTTTCCGACATGACGGACGACATGGTGATGCCTTCCCGCAAGGCTTCCGCCATATTTTGCAGCATAAATTCCACGAATACCGTGCAATCACTGGCCCGATCGCATTGCCCTAAAATCTGGTAATAGCGCGCTTGCTGGAAGTGAATCAGTGTTTCCACGGGCAGCCAAGCCAGTTCTGCACGCCACTGACTTAAGATCAACGTTTGCCACAGCCGCCCCATGCCCTAATAGCTCACCAATCCACCTGATTGAGGATATAGGACGTGATGGTAAATGGAGGCTGATAGCGGCTCATTTGGCTTACTCCCCCTGCTGCTCCAGCGCGTACTTATACAGTGCATTTTTCTTCACGCCGTGGATCTCCGCCGCTAATGCCGCCGCTTTCTTCAGCGGCAATTCCGCCTGCAGCAGCGCCAGGGTACGCAGCGCGTCGGCTGGCAGCGCGTCTTCTTCAGCCTTATGCCCTTCGACGATCAGCACCATTTCGCCCTTGCGGCGGTTTTCGTCTTCCTTCACCCATGCCAGTAGTTCCCCCACCGGCGCACCATGAATCGTTTCCCAGGTTTTGGTCAGCTCGCGCGCCAGAACCACGTAGCGGCCTTCCCCCCAGACGGTCACCATATCTTCCAGGCTCTCCAGCAGGCGGTGCGTGGATTCGTAGAAAATCAGGGTGCGCGGTTCCGCTTCCAGGTCTTTTAAAACGTCACGGCGGCCTTTGGATTTGGCAGGCAGGAAGCCTTCATAGCAGAAACGATCGGACGGCAGGCCTGCGGCGCTTAATGCGGCAATCGCGGCGCACGGCCCCGGCAGTGGCACCACGCGAATACCGGCTTCGCGACAGGTACGCACCAGGTGATAGCCAGGATCGTTGATCAGCGGCGTACCGGCGTCGGACACCAGCGCAATGTTCTGCCCCTGCTTCAGCTTCGCCACCAGCGTTTCGGCTTTTTGTTGCTCATTGTGATCGTGCAGAGCAAACAAACGGGCGTTAATCGCAAAATGTTGCAGCAGTAAGCCGGTGTGACGGGTATCTTCAGCAGCAATTAAATCAACAGCTTGCAGTACGGTGAGCGCACGTTGGGTAATATCAGACAAATTCCCGATAGGAGTAGGTACAATATATAGCTGGCCTTGAGAATTATCTGCCGTTTCGTGTTGTTTCATTGTTTCGTCCGTATTGCCGATTTAATATTGAGCATTGCGTAAAAAAAATCACTGGATACAGTATGGTACCGTTAACGTTTCTTCGAAAAAAAGCCACGCGCAGCGTGCCGCTTCTGCTGGCAGCCCTGATCTTTGCAGGCTGTGGCACCCAGGCACCTGACCAGAGCACCGCCCATCTTCAGGGTTCTGCTCAGGCTGATTCTGGCTTTTATCTGCAACAAATGTCGCAGAGTTCAAATGATACCAAGACCAACTGGCAATTACTCGCCATTCGTGCACTGCTGAAAGAGGGTAAAACCCAGCGGGCAGCCGAACTGTTTAACCAGTTGCCGAAAGATCTTAACGACGCCCAGCGCCGTGAGCAGAGCCTGCTCTCCGCTGAGCTGAAGGTCGCGCTGAAAGATTACGCCGCCGCGAAGAAGATCCTTGGGGACATCGACGTGAGCGCGCTGGATAAAAATCAGCAGGCGCGCTTCTGGCAGGCGGGCATTACCGCGGAGCAGGGACGCCCTTCGCTGACGCTGCTCCGCGCGCTCATCGCGCAAGAGCCGCTGCTCGGCGGTGCTGATAAGCAGAAAAATATTGATGCCACCTGGCAGGCGCTTGCCTCTATGACGCAGGAGCAGGCGCAGGCGCTGGTCATCAACGCCGATGAAAACGTCCTGCAGGGCTGGCTGGATCTGCAGCAGATGTGGTTTACCAACCGCAGCGATCCAAAGATGCTGAAAGCCGGGATTGCCGACTGGCAGACGCGCTACCCGCAAAACCCGGGCGCGAAAATGCTGCCAACCCAGCTGGTGAACGTGCAGAACTTTAAGCCAGCGTCCACCAGCAAAATCGCCCTGCTTCTGCCGCTCAACGGCCAGGCGGCGGTGTTTGGACGCACCATTCAGCAGGGTTTTGAAGCGGCGAAAAACGGCACGACGCCGGTAACCGGCAGCGCCGTTCCCGCGCAGGCAGCTCAGGCGGCCAACGTGAACGATGTTGTCAGTCCGTCCGCCGCCGAGACCAGCGACCTGACCACGGCGCAAGCGCCGGCGCAGGGCACCATGCAAAACCCGGTGACGGCTCCGACGACGCCTCCAGCGCCAACCCGGGCGCTGATCTGAAAATCTACGACACCAGTTCGCAGCCGCTGGACCAGGTTCTGGCGCAGGTGCAACAGGACGGGGCGAGCATCGTTGTCGGTCCGCTGCTGAAAAACAACGTGGAAGAGCTGATGAAGAGCAATACCACGCTGAACGTGCTGGCGCTCAACCAGCCTGAGCAGGTTCAGAACCGGGCCAATATTTGCTACTTCGCGCTTTCCCCTGAAGATGAAGCCCGCGATGCGGCGCGTCATATTCACGAGCAGGGCAAGCAGGCTCCGCTGCTGCTCATCCCACGCAGCGCGCTGGGTGACCGCGTGGCCACAGCCTTTGCCGATGAGTGGCAGAAGCTGGGCGGCGGCGTGGTGCTGCAGCAGAAATTCGGTTCCGTTTCTGAACTGCGCGCGGGCGTCAACGGCGGGGCAGGTATCGCGCTCAACGGCAGCCCTGTTACGACGAGCCTGCCACAGCAGCAGGGCGTGACGATTGGTGGCCTGACGATCCCAGCCCCACCTACCGACGCGCAGATTAGCGGGGGCGGTAAAGTGGATGCGGCCTATATCGTTGCCACGCCGCAGGAGATCGCCTTTATCAAACCGATGATTGCGATGCGTAACGGCAGCCAGAGCGGCGCAACGCTCTACGCCAGCTCGCGCAGCGCGCAGGGCACCGCAGGCCCGGATTTCCGTCTGGAAATGGACGGTCTGCAGTACAGCGAAATCCCGATGCTGGCAGGCAGCAACCCGGCGCTGATGCAGCAGGCGCTGAGTACCGTTCGTAACGATTACTCGCTGGCGCGTCTGTATGCCATGGGTGTTGACGCGTGGGCGCTGGCGAACCACTTTACCCAGATGCGCCAGGTGCCCGGCTTTGAGCTTAACGGCAACACCGGCGATCTGACCGCCACTCAGGATTGTGTGATTAACAGGAAGTTATCATGGCTCAAATACCAGCAGGGGCAGATCGTCCCGGCCAGTTAAGCCGCAAACAGACCGGCGATGCGTGGGAGCTAAAGGCGCGTCGCTGGCTTGAAGGCAAAGGACTGCGCTTTATCGCCGCCAACGTCCGCGGGCGCGGCGGCGAAATCGACCTGATCATGAAAGACGGTCAGGTCATCGTGTTTGTAGAAGTGCGCTTTCGACAGTCCTCCCGTTTTGGCGGTGCTGCCGCCAGCGTGACGCTCGCCAAACAACATAAATTATTACAGACTGCCCACTTGTGGCTTGCCCGCCATAATGGGAGTTTTGATACTGTGGATTGCCGGTTCGATGTGATAGCCTTCACCGGAAATGAGATCGAATGGCTTAAAAACGCTTTTGGCGAAGACGCATAATTAAGATTTAAAAGGGATAACGTGCTCGAAAGAATTAAAGTGTGCTTCACAGAAAGCATCCAGACTCAGATTGCCGCGGCGGAAGCCCTTCCGGATGCTATCTCGCGTGCCGCAATGACGCTGGTGCAATCCCTGCTTAATGGCAACAAAATCCTCTGTTGTGGCAACGGCACGTCGGCCGCCAACGCACAGCATTTTGCTGCCAGCATGATCAACCGTTTTGAAACAGAGCGCCCGAGTTTACCTGCCATTGCACTTAATACCGATAATGTGGTCTTAACGGCGATTGCTAACGATCGTCTGCATGACGAAATTTACGCAAAGCAGGTGCGAGCCCTGGGTCATGCCGGAGATGTGCTGCTGGCCATCTCCACGCGCGGCAACAGCCGGGATATTGTCAAAGCCGTTGAAGCCGCCGTCACCCGCGACATGACCATTGTGGCCTTAACCGGCTATGACGGGGGGGAGCTGGCGGGTCTGCTTGGGCCGCAGGATGTGGAAATCCGCATACCTTCTCACCGGAGCGCACGTATTCAGGAAATGCATATGCTCACGGTGAACTGCTTATGTGACCTGATCGATAACACGCTTTTCCCTCACCAGGATGATTAAGGAGTTCTTATGAAGGCTTTATCGACCCTTGCAGTCCTTATGTCTGCATTACTGCTTCAGGGATGTATCGCTGCGGCCGTTGTGGGTACCGCCGCGGTAGGCACCAAAGCGGCGACCGATCCGCGCACCGTGGGAACACAGGTGGATGACGGTACGCTGGAGCTGCGCGTCAACAGTGCGCTGTCGAAAGACGAACAAATCAAGAAAGAGGCGCGTATCAACGTAACGGCTTACCAGGGCAAAGTGCTGCTGGCAGGCCAGGCGCCGAATATGGAGCTCGCCTCGCGTGCGAAACAGATTGCGATGGGCGTAGAAGGGACCACAGAAGTGTTTAACGAAGTGCGTCAGGGCAAGCCAATTGGCCTGGGTGACGCCTCTTCCGATACCTGGATCACCACCAAAGTGCGCTCCCAGCTGCTTGGCTCGGACCAGGTGAAATCTTCCAACGTGAAAGTGACGACGGAAAACGGCGAAGTGTTCCTGCTCGGTCTGGTGACCGACCGTGAAGGGAAAGCGGCGGCAGATATCGCCAGCCGGGTGAGCGGCGTGAAGCACGTCACCACCGCGTTTACTTACATTAAATAAAAAAATCCCCTCAAGTGAGGGGATTTTTTTGTAGGCCCGGTAAGCGTAGCGCCACCGGGCGTTTTTCACAGAAGCGCAATACTCCCCACCAGCACGCCACTTAACGCCACCAGCCCAGCGGTCAGCCACAGCGCTTTCGCCGGAAATGATTTGCGCAGCATAATAAGCGACGGCAGGCTAATGGCCGGCAATGTAATCAGCAGCGCCAGCGCCGGCGCGGTGCCCATGCCAGCCAGCATCATGGTCTGAACAATCGGGATCTCCGCCGCCGTTGGGATCACAAACAGGCAGCCTGCAACGGCCATCGCAATCACCCACATCAGCGTGTTGTCGATAGCGCCATCCGTATGCGGGAAGAGCCAGACGCGCGCCGCCCCGAGAACCAGCACCGCCAGGATATAGACCGGAATGGTGCTCCAGAAAAGCTGCCATAGCGCCCGGCCCCAGCGCGCAAAGAACCCGCCCTGAGGCTCGCTGACGTCCAGCTCAACAGACGCGGGCTCTGGCGCCGTATCCTTAACCAGATGCTGCACCAGCGTCGCCACCACCAGCACGGTCAGCAGCCCGGCCACCAGACGAATAAACGCGAAATGCCAGCCAAGCACAAAGCCCATAAACACCAGCGTTGCAGGGTTGAGCAGCGGGTTGCCCATCCAGAACGCCAGCGCGCCGCCCATCGATACGCGCTGACGGCGCATTCCTGCCGTCACGGGCGCGGCACAGCAGGAGCACATCATGCCCGGCAGGGAGAAGATCGTCCCCAGCAGCGTGCCCTGAAAGCGCGGCTGGCCGAGGGTTTTCACCAGCCAGTTGCGCGGGATCAGCACCTGAATCAGCGAGCCCAGGATCACGCCGAGTACGGCGGCCTTCCAGACGGCAAGGAAGTAGACCATGGCGTAATCCCACGCCGCCTGAAGCGGGCTGGCATCAGCCTGCGCGAGAATAGATTTACCGATGCTGTGCGTTTCTGCGGCGGTGAAGGCTTTACCGTAGTACGGCTGCCATTTCACGTACCAGAGGCCAACAATGACCACGAGAAAGAAGAGTGCGGGCTTCCACCATTGAACAGGTGTTGCCGCCTGAGATGAAGACTGACCAGTCATAGCATTCCCCGGAGAGTATTAGGTAATTAGCCGGGGGAGTTTACGCCTCGCCCTGCGCGATTTCACGCAGTTTTGCCGAAGGGATGATGTTTACGCCCGCTTTCGACGGGGCGAGTCCCTCTTTTAACATCGCGCGCGCGACGTCCCGCGCCTCGATGGCCTTCCAGTTGCCGGGAAGGATCCGAAACAGCGGGGCCAGGATCGACTCGTTAAAGCGGCGCTCGTCCCGGTGGCCAATGAGCATCGAAGGGCGCACAATCGTCAGCTGCTCCCATTTCTGCGCGATCAGCGCCGCCTCCATTTTGCCCTTCACCTTGTTGTAGAAGAATGGCGATCCGGCGCTGGCGCCCAGCGCGCTGACCACCAGAAAATGTCTGGCTCCCAGCTTTTTCGCCCTGAGCGCGGAATCCACCACCAGCGTATAGTCGGCGTGGATAAAGGCCTCTTTGCTACCCGCCTCCCGCCGCGTGGTGCCCAGACAGCAAAAGGCGATATCAATCGGGTCCTGCACCTGAGCCAGCGCATCCGTCAGCTGCGGATCGTGCGGATTAAAAACGCCGGAAATGTCCGCCAGCGGCCGACGCGTCGGGGCGGCGATGTAGTTCACGCGGCGATCCTGAAGCAGCAGCCGCAGCAAATGATCGCCCACCAGCCCGGTAGCACCGGTAATCAATACCTGACTCATCGTATCCCCTTTACAGAATTGTCCGTTTGCGAACTCAGCATCGTCGACCACACTTAGAAGTCTGTTACAGGTAAGTATTTACCACAAGCGGAGAAAAATCAGTCTGAAGCGAAAACAACGGAGGAAGCATGGGTAAGAAAATCGCAGTCTTGATTACCGACGAGTTTGAAGATTCAGAATTCACCTCTCCTGCAGAGGCGTTCCGCAAGGCGGGACATGAGGTCATCACCATTGAGAAAGAGGCGGGCAAAACGGTCACAGGCCATAAGGGCGAGGCCAGCGTCACCATCGATGAGACCATCGATAACGTTAGCCCCTCCGATTTTGACGCCCTGCTGTTACCCGGCGGCCATTCACCGGACTCCCTGCGCGGCGACGATCGTTTCGTCACCTTCACCCGGGATTTTGTCGCGACCGGCAAACCGGTCTTTGCCATCTGTCACGGCCCGCAGCTGCTCATCAGCGCAGAGGTGGTCCGGGGACGTAAGCTTACGGCGGTGAAGCCGATCGTTATCGATTTGAAAAACGCGGGGGCAGAGTTTTACGATCAGGAGGTGGTTAACGACAAAGACCAGCTGATCACCAGCCGGACTCCGGACGATCTCCCGGCGTTTAACCGCGAAGCGCTACGCCTGCTCGGCGCGTAGCCAGTGCAGCTTCTTGCCAAAGCCCAGGGTGTTGTCGGTAAATTTCAGCTCGTCGAGGCGGATTTCCCACACCGGGGCTTTTAGCGCAGCGGCTACCGGAAAGCGGCGCGTGTAGAGCTTACGGCGCGCGTCGCTTTCTTCTCCGTCCAGGCGACGAATTTCCCCTTTGAACTGCACGCCGCGGATCAGCGCGACCGTTTTCGGCTGGCCGTTTACCGTGCCTGCGACCTTCGCCTGCTGGCCGGTCATTTTCGCATGACGCGTTTTGTCTTCGCTCATGACATAAAATGCGACACGCTCGGGATCGTAGTAGTAAAACGCGTTGGCGCACCACATCTCCCCCTCGTCATAGACGCACCAGGTGACAACATGCTGCTTCGCCAGCCAGCGGTTAATGGCGGCCAGTGTTTCCATTTTCGTTCTCTCTCATGCTATGGTGCGTTCACCTTAACATACTGAATCTGTTTACCGTGTGCTGGTTTCTCTATCTTGTCCGAACCGCTGATAACGCCCTCTACACCGGGATCACCACCGATGTGGCGCGGCGTTTTTTACAACATCAAACGGGGAAAGGGGCAAAAGCGCTGCGGGGGAAAGGGGAACTACAGCTCGCCTTTTCGGCCCCCGTCGGCGACCGATCGCTGGCGCTCAGGCTGGAATACCGGATTAAACAGCTGACGAAGCGCCAGAAAGAGCGCCTCGTGAACGGAGACGGCTCCTTTGAGGCGCTACGCGAGAGCCTGATTAAAAGCGATTAAAATGGTCGTGGTACTCGACCAGGCCATGCACACCGTTGAGCGCGTCGTCCGCCAGGCGATGCACCTGGAAGGCGGATTCCGTACCCGGCCAGCGGCAGCGCAGATCGTAATGCGCGGCCTGCTCAAAGCCTAAACGACCATAGAACGCCGGGTCGCCCAGCGTGACAACGGCGGCGTAACCGAACTCATTGAGCGAATCCAGTCCTTCGTAGACGAGCTGACGCGCCAGCCCCTGCCCGCGATAGCTTTCATCCACCGCCAGCGGCGCCATGCCTACCCACTGAAGATCTTCGCCCTGAACGATGACCGGGCTGAAGGCAACATAGCCCACCACCTGACCTTCGTCGTCGGTGGCAACCAGCCCCAGCGTAATCAGGCCGTCTTCACGAAGATCGTGGACCAGTTGAGCTTCGGCATCGCTCTCAAACGCGCGTCGCAGCAGCGCATCGATCCCAGGCGCATCAATCCCAATTTCGACTCGAATCAGCATGGCTCACCTACTGAAGTGTGTTTAGCGTCCGGCGGGCTTTTCAGCCCGGCCTCAACGAAATCTGCCATTTGCATTAGCATCACGCGCAGCGCTTTTGGCATCTGCTCTAGCTCAATGGCATCCATTAAATTCTTCACGTACAGACCCAGCTCCGTATCGCCTTCAATCACCAGACGGCGCTGGAAGAAGAGCGTATCCGGATCTTGCTTACGCGCGGCGATCATCAGCAGATCGCTGGCGTTGGCGCTAAAGCTCACATCCGGCTCGGCGGATTCGCGGACGATCAGCTGGTCATTCTCAACGGAGGTAAACCAGCGCAGCCCGATGTCGCGCACTTCAATGCTTAACCAGCGGCCTTCCAGGAATTCCAGCTCGCCATCCTGCAGCGCCTGGCGGAACTGCCAGCTCAGAACCTGCTCCAGCACCTGACGTTTAAGCGCGAACGGCGCCAGTTTTACCGGCACGCTCAGCATTGATGGACCAAATTGTACGAGACGTGAACGCAGTTTATCCAGCACGAGCTTTACTCCCTGATATCTATAGTCCGGCTATTTTGCCATATCCGCCGCGTAACATAGCGGCATAAATCAACAAACCGTCGTCCGCCGTACCTCATTATTGGTGCCATCAATACGCCATTAGCTGCCTTAAATCAAAAATTGTCGCGTATGGGTTAATTAAAATCCCAGCTCGTTAACAATTTTGCGATCGACTACATCAGGATAAATTATGGAGCTGCTCTGCCCTGCCGGAAACCTTCCGGCGCTTAAGGCGGCCATCGAAAATGGGGCCGATGCGGTCTATATCGGGCTGAAAGATGACACCAACGCCCGCCATTTTGCTGGCCTCAACTTTACGGAGAAAAAGCTTCAGGAAGCCGTTAACTTCGTTCACCAGCATCGCCGCAAACTGCATATCGCCATCAATACCTTTGCGCATCCTGACGGCTACGCGCGCTGGCAGCGTGCGGTGGATATGGCGGCACAGCTCGGGGCCGACGCGCTGATCCTGGCCGACCTCGCCATGCTTGAGTATGCGGCAGAACGCTATCCCCATATTGAGCGCCACGTCTCTGTTCAGGCATCTGCCACCAACGAAGAGGCGGTGCGTTTTTATCATCGACACTTTGACGTGGCCCGCGTGGTGCTGCCGCGCGTGCTCTCTATTCATCAGGTTAAGCAACTCGCGCGCGTCACGCCAGTGCCGCTGGAGGTTTTTGCCTTTGGCAGCCTGTGCATTATGGCCGAAGGGCGTTGCTATCTTTCTTCTTACTTAACCGGTGAATCGCCGAATACCGTCGGGGCCTGCTCCCCTGCCCGCTTTGTCCGCTGGCAGCAAACCCCGCAGGGGCTGGAGTCGCGCCTGAACGAGGTGCTGATCGACCGCTATCAGGACGGCGAAAACGCCGGTTATCCAACCCTGTGTAAAGGGCGCTATCTGGTCGACGGCGAACGCTACCACGCGCTAGAGGAGCCCACTAGCCTCAACACGCTGGAGCTCCTGCCGGAACTGCTGGCGGCCAATATTGCCTCGGTGAAAATCGAAGGTCGTCAGCGCAGCCCGGCCTACGTAAGCCAGGTGGCGAAAGTGTGGCGTCAGGCCATCGACCGCTGCATGGCGGACCCGCAAAACTACGCTCCGCAGCAGGCCTGGATGGAGACGCTGGGCTCCATGTCCGAGGGCACGCAAACCACGCTTGGCGCCTATCACCGTAAATGGCAGTGAGATAACCATGAAATATTCATTAGGACCGGTGCTCTACTACTGGCCAAAAGAGACGCTGGAAGATTTTTACCAACAGGCCGCCACCAGCAGCGCCGATGTGATTTACCTGGGCGAAGCGGTGTGCAGCAAGCGCCGCGCCACCAAAGTGGGCGACTGGCTGGAGATGGCGAAAAGCCTGGCCGGGAGCGGCAAGCAGGTGGTGCTCTCCACGCTCGCGCTGGTGCAGGCCTCGTCCGAGCTGGGCGAACTGAAGCGCTACGTCGAAAACGGCGAGTTCCTGCTGGAAGCAAGCGATCTCGGCGTAGTGAACATGTGCGCCGAACGCAGGCTGCCGTTTGTCGCGGGTCATGCCCTGAACTGCTACAACGCCGTGACCCTGCGCCTGCTGCTCAAACAGGGGATGACGCGCTGGTGCATGCCGGTAGAGCTCTCGCGCGACTGGCTGGCAAATCTGCTGAAACAGTGCGAAGAGCTGGGCATTCGCAGCAAGTTTGAGGTGGAAGTGCTGAGCTACGGCCACCTGCCGCTGGCCTACTCCGCCCGCTGCTTTACCGCGCGCTCGGAAGACCGCCCAAAAGACGAATGCGAAACCTGCTGCATTAAGTACCCGAACGGCCGCAGCATGCTGTCGCAGGAGAATCAGCAGGTGTTTGTCCTCAACGGCATTCAAACCATGAGCGGCTATGTCTATAACCTCGGCAACGAGCTGGCGTCGATGGACGGGCTGGTGGATATGGTGCGCCTGTCGCCGCTGGATACCGGCGTGTTCGCGATGCTGGACGCCTTCCGCGCTAACGAAAACGGTGCCGCTCCGCTGCCGTTGACCGCAAACAGCGACTGCAACGGTTACTGGAGACGGTTAGCCGGGCTGGAATTGCAGGCGTAAAAAAGGCTCACTTTGTTAACAACGGTTATCATTTTTTAATGCAGTATTAAAGATTGACCGTCGACAAAGTGAGCTGTTATGACTGACAAAACCCTTCCGTTTTCGGTGCTGGATCTGGCGCCGATCCCACAAGGCTCCTCGGCGAGAGAAGCCTTTTCGTACTCTCTGGATCTGGCTCAGCTGGCTGAAAAGCGTGGCTATCAGCGCTACTGGCTGGCCGAACACCACAACATGGTAGGCATCGCCAGCGCCGCCACCTCGGTACTGATTGGCTATCTGGCGGCCAACACCACCACCCTGCACCTGGGCTCCGGCGGCGTGATGCTGCCGAACCACGCCCCGCTGGTGATCGCCGAGCAGTTCGGCACGCTGAATACCCTCTATCCGGGCCGTATCGATTTAGGGCTTGGCCGTGCGCCGGGTAGCGATCAGTCGACCATGCGCGCTCTGCGCCGCCATATGAGCGGCGATATCGATAACTTCCCGCGCGACGTGGCCGAGCTGGTGGACTGGTTCGACGCCCGCGATCCGAACCCGCACGTGCGGCCGGTACCGGGCTACGGCGAGAAGATCCCGGTCTGGCTCTTAGGCTCAAGCCTCTACAGCGCGCAGCTCGCCGCGCAGCTGGGTCTGCCGTTTGCGTTTGCCTCGCACTTCGCGCCGGATATGCTGCATCAGGCGCTGCATCTTTACCGCACGCACTTCAAGCCGTCCGAGCGTCTGGAGAAGCCGTACGCGATGGTGTGTATCAACATCATTGCCGCCGACAGCAATCGCGACGCGGAATTCCTGTTTACCTCCATGCAGCAGGCGTTTGTGAAGCTGCGTCGCGGCGAAACGGGCCAGCTTCCGCCGCCGGTGGAGAATATGCATCAGCGGTGGTCAGCGTCAGAGCAGTATGGCGTTCAGCAGGCGCTGAGCATGTCGCTGGTCGGCGATAAGGCGAAAGTGCGCCACGGGCTGGAGGCGGTGCTGCGCGAAACGCAGGCGGATGAGATTATGGTTAACGGCCAGATTTTCGATCACCAGGCGCGTTTGCATTCGTTTGATTTGGCGATGCAGGTGAAAGAGGAGTTGGTGGGGTAGCCTTTTTGCCGGATGGCGGCTTCGCCTTATCCGGCCTACGCGATCCCTGTAGGCCCGGTAAGCGGAGGGTATGAACCGGAAACATGGGTAACACTTTAGACCGGATACATGGGTAACAGTTATAACTGGCATAGAAGAGGAGACTCGCTATGCCCTGGACTGAGACCCGACCTATGCAACGCCTTG